>CAJADV010000635.1 GCA_903938575.1 uncultured Gammaproteobacteria bacterium | reverse complement strand
GGGCGTACGCATCCGGGCATTCCGGGAGATGGCCTCGTATTCGGTTTCGGATCGAACATGGACTTCGAGGACTCGAGCCGCGTGATCGCCTTTGCCGGCGCCGGCGGGCTCGGACTGCCGGAGCGCGATTACTACACCCGGGCCGACACCAAGTCCGTGGAAATCCGGCGGCAATACCTCGCGCATGTGCAGCGCATGCTGCAGCTCACTGGGCAGAACGAGGCCGTTGCCGCACGGGGGGCCGAGGCCGTGATGACCCTCGAGACGGATCTCGCCAAGGCATCGCTCACCCCCGTTGAGAAGCGCGACCCCTACAAGCTGCTGCACCGTATGACCCGGGCCGAACTCCAGTCGCTCACACCGGCCTTTGACTGGAACGCCTATCTTGCTGGCATGGGCCTCGACGCGGTCGACGAAATCAACGTGATGGAGCCCGCGTTCTACCGCGAGCTCGACCGCCTGATCGGCCAGCGGGCTCTCGCCGACTGGCAGAGTTATCTGCGCTGGCAGCTCACCAATGCGCGCGCACCCGGACTCTCAAGCGCGTTCGTCGCGGCGGACTTCGACTTCTACCGTCGCACCCTGCGCGGCGTTCCCACCGATATGCCCCGTTGGAAAAAATGCGTGCGCGGCGTTGACCGCGATCTCGGCGAGGCGCTCGGACAGGTCTTCGTGGCACGGACTTTCTCGGCTGACACGCGGGCCCGGACTGTGGAGATGACGCACCACATCGAGGTGGCCATGGAGCAGGAGATCAACGCGCTGCCGTGGATGAGCGCGGAAACCAAGACGCGCGCGCTGGAGAAACTCCACACCATCGTGAACAAGGTGGGCTACCCCGACACTTGGCGCGACTACTCAGCGCTTGAAGTGAAACCCGGGGATTTCGCCGGCAATCTGCGCCGCGCCGCGGTTTTCGAGTCGCGGCGTCAGTTGGCCAAAATCGGCAAGCCCGTGGACCGCGGTGAGTGGGGCATGACACCTCCCACCGTCAACGCCTACTACAACCCGCAGATGAACGACATCAACTTTCCTGCCGGCGTGCTGCAACCGCCACTCTACGACCCTGCGATGGACGACGCTCCCAACTACGGCAACACAGGATCGACCATCGGCCACGAACTCACGCACGGCTTCGACGACGAGGGCCGGCAGTTCGACGCCCGCGGCAACCTGAAGGACTGGTGGAAAAAAGCCGATGCGCAGGGCTTCGACGAACGCCTGCAATGCGTGCAGGAACAGTATGCAGAGTACGTGGTGGTCGACGACATCCGCATCAACAGCAAGCTCACCTCCGGTGAGGACGTGGCCGATCTCGGCGGCACCCTGCTTGCGTATATCGCCTGGCAGGCCGCCACGAGCGAGATGAAACTCGCACCCATCGAGGGCTTCTCGCCGGAGCAACGGTTCTTCATCGGCCTCGGACAGTGGGCCTGCGAGAACGACCGCCCCGAAAACCTGCGGGTGAGTGCGTCAACCGACCCCCACTCGCCGGGGCGTTACCGGATCAACGGCGTGGTCGCAAACATGCCCGAGTTCCAGAAAGCCTTTGCCTGCAAGGCCGGCCAGCCGATGGTGCGCGAAAAACCCTGCCGCATATGGTGAGGGTGCTTGGCGCGCCCTCAGCTCGCGGCCTCGAAGGCAAGTAGCTGCGCGCCACCGCCGACCAGTTCACCGGGCTGGTAGAAAAACTGCAGCACCCGCCCGGCCGCCGGCGCCCGGATCGCGTGCTCCATTTTCATGGCCTCCATGACCATCAAAGCATCTCCCTTGGCCACGAGCTGGCCGGGCTCGACCAGCAACAGCACCACCGCGCCATTCATCGGCGCGCTGAAGCCCTGCTCGGCATTGCTGCCGCCGGTATCGCCCCAATCCGGCGGCGCCAGCGCACAGTGAATCATGGCGCCGTCCAAGAACAGGCTGAGTCCATCGCCAACGGGCGCCACGCGAAGTGTGCGCCAGTGACCGTCGATCGCGGCATGCAGGCTATTGCCATCGAGGTAGCCGGCGAGCACCAGACGGCGTCCGCCTTGCGCGAGCAGCCATCGACGCGCGCTGCCCTCGCCGCTCTCCTCGAGTTCCACCCGGTGCGTGGCTCCATCGAGCAGGATGTCCAATCGCTGCAAGCGCGCCGCTCCCTGGCGCCAACCACTCGCGAGTTGCCACGGTGAGCCGACATCCGCTCGCCCTGCCGCACTGACAGCTCCACGCGCTTCACGCTGCAGCAACAAGGCAAGCGCCGCCACCGGGAGCCATTGCGCCGTCTCGTCGGGGCGCGCATGGAAAATCAGCTCGCGATGCTCCTCGATGAACCCGGTGTGCACGCGTTCCTCACCGAAAGCCGGCACACTGACCAGACCATGCAGGAAGGCAAGGTTGGTGGTGAGCCCCGCAATACGGTATTCGCTGAGCGCCTTTTTCAATCGCGCCAACGCGCGCGGGCGTGACTCGTCCCACACCACGAGCTTGGCGATCATCGGGTCGTAGTGAATACCGATCGCGTCCCCCTGCACGACGCCGGTGTCCACGCGGACATGCGGGCTTTCGGGCGGGGGTTCGAGGAATGCGAGGGTGCCTGTCACTGGCAGGAAATCGTTGGCGGGATCCTCCGCGTAAACGCGCACCTCGATGGCGTGGCCATGGATGGCAAGCTGCTCCTGCCTGCAGGGCAAAGGCTCACCGGCCGCCACGCGGAACTGCCACTCCACCAGATCCTGCCGCGTGATCATCTCCGTGACCGGGTGCTCTACCTGCAGGCGTGTATTCATCTCCATGAAGTAGAACGCGCCGTCGGCCGCGAGCAGGAATTCCACGGTGCCGGCACCGCGATAGCCGATCGCCTGTGCGGCGCGCAGCCCGGCTTGGCCCATCGCAGCGCGCAACGCAGCACTGAGCCCGGGCGCCGGCGCCTCTTCCACCACTTTCTGGTGACGACGTTGCAGCGAGCAGTCGCGCTCGAAGAGATAGACCCCGTTGCCGTGGTTGTCGCAGAAGACCTGTATCTCGACGTGGCGCGGGTGGATCAGGCATTTCTCGACCAGCATGCGGGAATCGCCAAAAGCCTTGTCGGATTCTCGCTTCGCGCCCGCCAACGCCTCGGCAAACTGCGCCGGCGCATCGACGCGGCGCATGCCTTTGCCGCCGCCGCCGGCAGCGGCTTTCAGCAGCACCGGGTAACCAATGAGATCGGCCTCGCGCTGCAACAGCGCGGCGTCCTGATCCTCGCCGTGATAGCCAGGCACCAGAGGCACCCCGGCGGCTTCCATCAGGCGCTTGGCCGCACTCTTCGAGCCCATCGCCACGATTGCCTGCGCAGGCGGGCCGATAAACACCACACCACTCTTGGCGCAGAGCTCGGCAAAGCCCGCGTTTTCCGAGAGGAATCCGTAGCCAGGGTGGATGGCCTGCGCGCCGGTGGCGAGTGCCGCCTCGACGATGCGGGCGCCACGCAAGTAGGAATCGCGCGGCGCGGGGCCGCCGATGTTCACCGCCTCATCGGCCATGCTGACATGCAGCGCGTGGCGATCCGCGTCGGAGTACACCGCCACCGTGCGGATGCCGAGGCCGCGGGCCGTGCGGATCACGCGGCAGGCGATTTCACCGCGGTTGGCGACAAGGATCTTGTGGAACATGAGAAAAGCCCTCGGCGTATCCGCGTGGTCTCGTGACGGGTAAGCGCTTACATCCGGAACACGCCGAAGCGTGTCTCCGGGATGGGGGCGTTTAGCGAGGCGGAAATGGCAAGGCCCAGCACATCGCGGGTTTCCGCCGGATCGATCACGCCGTCATCCCACAGCCGGGCGGAGGCGTAGTAGGGGTGGCCCTGGCGCTCGTAGCTGTCGATGACGGGCTGCTTGAAAGCGACTTCGTCATCGGCGCTCCAGTCCGTGCCCTCGCGCTCTTTCTGGTCGCGCTTCACCTGCGCCAGCACGGCGGCTGCCTGCTCGCCGCCCATCACCGACACGCGTGCATTCGGCCACATGAAAAGAAACCGCGGGTCGTAGGCACGGCCGCACATGCCGTAATTGCCGGCGCCGAAGGAGCCGCCGATCAGCACAGTGAATTTCGGCACCGCAGCGCAGGCGACAGCCGTGACCATCTTGGCGCCGTGGCGTGCGATACCGCCTGCCTCGTACTGCCTGCCCACCATGAAGCCCGTGATGTTCTGCAGGAAAACAAGCGGAATGCCGCGCTGCGCGCAGAGTTCGATGAAGTGCGCGCCCTTCTGCGCCGATTCGCTGAACAGGATGCCGTTGTTGGCAACGATGCCCACGGGATAACCCCAGATGCGCGCAAAACCGCAGACCAGCGTGGTGCCGTACAGGGCCTTGAATTCATCGAAACCCGAGCCGTCTGTCACGCGCGCGATCACCTCGCGCACATCGTAGGGCTTGCGCTTGTCACGGGGGATCACGCCGTAGATCTCCGCCGGATCGCAGGCCGGCGGCTCCGGCGGCGCAAGGTCCAGACCGATACGCTTGACGCGATTAAGGCGCGCCACGGCACGCCGCGCGAGTTCCAGCGCATGGCGATCGTTCTGTGCGTAATGATCGGCCACGCCCGAGGTGCGGCAGTGCACATCGGCGCCACCGAGCTCTTCGGCGCTCACGATCTCGCCGGTGGCGGCACGCACCAGCGGCGGACCACCGAGAAAAATGGTCCCCTGCTCGCGCACGATGATCGCCTCGTCGGCCATGGCAGGCACATAAGCCCCACCCGCAGTACAGGAGCCCATCACCACCGCGATCTGCGGGATGTTGCGAGCCGACATATTCGCCTGGTTGAAGAAAATGCGTCCGAAGTGTTCGCGATCCGGAAACACCTCGTCCTGCCGCGGCAGGTTCGCGCCGCCGGAGTCGACCAGATAAATGCAGGGCAGGTTGTTCTCGGCGGCAATGGCCTGGGCACGCAGGTGTTTCTTCACGGTGAGCGGGTAGTAACTGCCGCCCTTCACCGTGGCATCGTTGGCGAGCACCATGCACTCCTGACCGCTCACGCGCCCGATGCCGGTGACGATGCCTGCCGCCGGCACGTGCTCGTCGTAGACGTCCATGGCCGCGAGCGCCGAGAGCTCGAGGAAGGGCGAGCCCGGATCGAGCAGCGCATCGATGCGATCGCGCGCCAGCAGCTTGCCGCGCCCCGTGTGCAGGGAGCGCGCCTTCTCGCTGCCGCCCGCGCGCACCGCCGCCAGCGTCTCGCGAAGGTGAGTTACTTGCGCTTCCAGATGTGCGCGGTTCTCCTCGAACTCCGTGCTGCGGGTATTCAGCGCGCTGTCGATGCGGTTCATACGGGTCTCCTGCGCTCAGCGCGTCTCGTTGAAGAGTTCACGACCGATCAGCATGCGGCGGATCTCGGAGGTGCCCGCACCAATCTCGTAGAGCTTGGCATCGCGCAACAGACGACCCGTGGGGTAGTCGTTGATGTAGCCGTTGCCGCCGAGGAGCTGGATCGCATCGAGCGCCATCTTGGTGGCTGCCTCGGCGGTGTAGAGAATCACAGCGGCGGCGTCCTTGCGCGTGGACTCGCCGCGATCACAGGCGCGCGCCACGGTGTAGAGGTAGGCCCGGCTCGCGTTAAGCACGGCATAGGCATCGGCGAGCTTGCCCTGAACCAGCTGGAACTCGCCGATAGACTGGCCGAACTGCCGGCGCTCGTGCACATAGGGCAGCATCACATCCAGACAGGCCTGCATGATGCCCACCGGCCCACCGGAGAGCACCACGCGCTCGTAGTCGAGGCCCGACATCAGCACGCCCACGCCGCGGCCCTCGCCACCGATCACGTTATCTGCCGGGACCTCGCAGTCCTGGAACACCAGCTCGCAGGTGTTGGAGCCGCGCATCCCGAGCTTGTCGAGTTTCTGCGCGCGGGAGAAACCGGGGGAATCACGCTCCACGATAAATGCCGTGATGCCCTTGGAGCCGGCGTCCATGTCGGTCTTGGCGTAGATCACGTAGACGTGGGCATCCGGCCCGTTGGTAATCCACATCTTGTTGCCGTTCAACACATAGCGGTCACCGCGACGATCGGCGCGCAGCCGCATGCTGACCACATCGGAGCCGGCACCGGGCTCGCTCATGGCGAGCGCGCCGATATGCTCGCCGCTCAGGAGTTTCGGCAGATAGCGCGCCTTCTGCTCCGCGCTGCCCATGCGGTGTATCTGGTTCACGCAGAGGTTGGAGTGCGCGCCGTAGGAAAGTCCAACCGAGGCAGAGGCCCGCGATATCTCCTCCATTGCCACCGCGTGCGCGAGATAGCCCATGGCGCTGCCGCCGTAGTGCTCGTCAACGGTGATGCCGAGCAGCCCCAGATCCCCGAACCGGCGCCAGAGGTCCATGGGGAACTGGTTGTCACGATCAATCGAGGCGGCACGCGGAGCGATCTCGGCCTGCGCGAAGGCGTGCACCGTGTCGCGCAGCATGTTGATGTCTTCACCCAGACCGAAGTCGAGGTTCCGGTAGATGGTGCTCATCGGAGACTCCTTTTGCGTGTACTGGCGGCAGGGCGGGCGGCCCGGGCCTGTTGTTCCAGTGCGGCGAGGCAGCCGGCCTCGGCGCCCTCGAGTTCGCGCAGCATCGCGTCGAGGTCGCGGCGGCGCGCGAGCAGGGCATCGCGTTGTTCGCGCAGGCGCGCGAGCAGACGCTCGAGCTGCGGACGGTTGCCCGCGGCGGGGTCGTACATCTGGATGATCTGGCGGCTCTCTTCCAGCGAGAGCCCGAGGCGCTTGCCGCGCAGGATGAGCTTCAGCCGCGTGAAGTCGGCCGGGGAATACACGCGCGTCTGGCCACGGCGTTCAGGACTGAGGAGACCGATCTCCTCGTAATGGCGGATCGTCCGGGCGGTGACGCCGAACTCTCGCGTGAGATCGCGGATACCAAAACTGCCCATCGCCGCCCGCCAGTGAGTCGACCTGCACTGACCATAGTTCAAAGTTTACGTTAACGTCAACGTAAAGCTCAGGCCTGCCAACCGAGTGCCTCGCGCACGAAGGGGATGCTGAGCCGCCGGCCGGCTTCGAGCGAGCGCGTATCGAGCTGATCGAGCACCGCGAGCAGCGCGCCCATGCTGCGCGGTGCGCGCGCCAGAATGTAGCTTGCGACCTCAGGGTCCAGCGTGATTCCCCGACCGCGTGCGCGCAGCACGAGGGCGGCGAGCATCGCCTCGTCATCGGGCAGTGCGAGAGGCAGCACCAGTAGCGCCTGCAGGCGCGAGCGCAGATCGGGCAGTGTCACGGCAAGCAGCGAGGGCGGCAGCCGCGCGGCCACCAGCAGGGAGCCCTGCCGCTCCATCACGCTGTTGTAGAGGTGAAACAGCGCTTCCTCCCAGCCACGTGTTCCGAGCACGGCGTCGATATCGTCCAGACAGAGCAGCGCGCAGGCCTCGAGCCCCGCGAGAACCTCGCCGGGGGGCGCCTCACGAAGCTCTGCCAACGGCAGGTAAACAAAACTGCGCCCGGTGGATTCGGCAGCCTGCGCGCAGGCCTGCAGCAGGTGCGTGCGCCCCGAGCCCGCGGGCCCGTGGAGAAAAGCAGCAAGCGGGGGTTCGGCGAGTCCGCGCTGCAGCTCACTCACCGAGGCTGCCACACCGGCGTGGGCGAGAAAACTGGCTAACGAGGCGTCGTCATGCAGGCGGACCGGCAGCGGAATCTGCATCAGCACTCCGGCCCGGCATCCCCGGGAGCCCCTGCGGCAGCCACCGTGGCCGGGCGCGGGGGCTCGAGGCCGTAGACGCTGCTCTTGCGGTAACGGTCATGCAAATGGCGCAACACCACCATGATCATGGCCGAGACCGGCAGCGCGAGCAGCACGCCCGTGAAACCGAAAAGCTGGCCGCCGGCCATCACGGCGAAAATCACCGCCACCGGATGCAGCCCGATGCGATCACCGACCAGCTTGGGTGTCAGGTACATCCCCTCGAGCATCTGCGCGGCCACGAACACGGCCGCCACCCACAGCAGCACATGCCAGTCACCGAACTGCAGCAGCGCCGCCGCCGAGGCCGCGACAATCCCGAGCACCAGCCCGAGGTAGGGGACGATGCTGGCAAGCCCCGAGATCATGCCGATCAGCAGCGCAAGATCCAGCCCGATCAGCATCAACCCCGTGGTGTAACAGGCACCCAGCGCCAGCATCACCAGGAATTGTCCGCGCAGAAAGGCGCTCACTACCTCGTTGCACTCGCGCGCAAGCCCGGAGACGGTGGGCTCCCACGGGCGCGGCAGCGTCTCGCGGACCCAGCGCACCATGTGGTCCCAGTCGCGGAGCAGGTAAAAACTCACCACCGGTATGAGCACCATGTTGGCGAGCCAGCCGAGCACTGCCAGCGAAGACGAGGTGGCCGACACCAGCAGTCCCTGCGCCATGCCACCGGCGCTCTGCCAGTTGGCGACCAGCGCCTCCCTGATGCGCTCGAGCGGTAGGTCGGCCTCGGAAATCTGGAACTCGCTCTTCAGCCAGGGCAACAGGGCCGTGCGAAACCACTCCACGGCAACCGGCACCTTGCCGGCGACCACGTGCATCTGGCGACCGAGCAGGGGCACCAGCACCAGCAAAAGCAACAGCAGCACGAGGCCCGACACCAGGAACACCACACACACGCCCAGTGTGCGCGAGAGACCCAGCCGCTCCAGGCGATCGACCACCGGGTCCCAGAGGTAGGCAAGCAGCAGTGCGACCAGAAAGGGCATCAGGATCGGTGAGAGGAAGTGCAGCACCACACCGGATGCCAGCAGCGTTCCGATGAGTGCCAGCCGGCGCAGACCGCTATCGTCCATGGCAAGGTTCCTATTGCGCGGCCCAGCGATAGCGACGCTCGGCGGGCTCGCCCTCCGGGCGCAACTGCGGCACCAGGGCGAGTTCCTGCAGCACGCTGTCGATGCCACTGTCTGTGAGCAGATCGAAGTACACGGTGTCGCGCTCGATCAGACCCGGAAGCGCCTGCCGGACGGAGCCGAGCTTCCCCAGTTGATCGGCCAGCGCGCGGTAGATCGCGAGCGAGGCGATATTGTCAATGCGGATGCGCAGCTGCTCGGCGTTCTCCAACCCCGAGCGCACCGCGAAGTGCGCGGAAAGCGACTCCGCCACGGCGTCCACCAGCTGCCCGGACAAGGCGGCGAGACTGGGAGCCCTGCCCTGCCCGTAGACGATCTCCTCGCCGATACGCTGCTTCCATTCGCCCACCCACTCGCCGGTGCCGCTGCGCACGAAGCGGGCCACCACCAGATTGCCCGCCGCGTAGCGGGCGGAGGCCTCCAGCAGCCCGGCGTCGTCCAACGACGCGACCCGCTCGACCGGCACAGCCGCCCGCTCCTCGAGATCCAGCGATGGCAAACGAAGCGGCACCGCGCGCGCCGCGGCGTGATAGTCGAGCCAGCCCACTGCCGCCGCATCGCCATCACGGCTCGCGAGCCGCGGGCCGCTGCCCTCATCGAGGGCGAGCCACACGAGGGATGCCGGACGGTTGGCCGAGAGCCGCGGCTCGCCGGCCCGACGCAGGAGTTCGTCGATGGCGGCAGGCTGGAAGCTGGCATGAAGGTGCAGTTCGGTGAGCGCCGCGCCGGTCTCGTCGGGCGGCAGGGATGCGCTGCGAAAGTAGAACTGCACGACGCGTGAGGAAGCGCCACGGACCGCCTCGGCGAGTTGCGGATTCTCGAGCACGCGCTGCGAACCCGAAGCCTTGACCAGCACCGCCTTCAAGGCCCGGCTGATACCGGCATCCCGCTCGCTGTTGTCCTGCGAGGCAACGGCGACGTCTGCCTCGTAGAGGCCCGCGGCACGGGCGGGCCCACCGGGCAGGGTGAAGAGCAGGGCCCACAAAAGGGCTGGAAGGAGGAAGGATCGCCGCATCACAGTCGCGCCGTGGCAGGGAGGGCGCGGGCATTCTAGCAAGATGACAGGGATTAGCGTGGCAGCAGACACACCGGAACAGGATCGCTGCAGGGCCACCCGGGATCGCCTGCAGAAAGCCCCCTAGGCATGCCACTGGGGCGGCGATTAGTGTTGCGCTTTCAGTGTCACGCAGACGGCAGGAGATGGGCGTATGACAGGATCCGATACATCGCTGCGGGAGCTCGCCGGCACGCCGGACCCCGCCACCCGCGATTTTGTCTTCAACCAGACCATGCTGCGTGTGAAGGATCCCGCGATCGCGGTGGACTTCTACACCCGCGTGCTCGGCATGACGCTGGTCAGGCAGCTCGATTTTTCCGAGATGCGTTTCTCGCTGTACTTTCTTTGCCACCTGCGCGATGACGATCCCGCCGTGCCCACCGACCCGACTGAGCGCACCGCCTGGGCCTTCACCCACAAAGCCATGCTGGAACTCACCCACAACTGGGGCAGCGAGAGCGACCCCGCATTCGGGGGCTACCACAACGGCAACAGCGAGCCTCGCGGTTTCGGGCATATCGGCATCAGCGTGCCCGACGTGAGCCGCGCCTGCGCGCGCTTCGAGGAGCTCGGCGTCGACTTCGTGAAACGTCCGGCCGACGGCAAGATGCGCGAGGTGGCCTTCATCCGGGATCCGGACGGCTACTGGATCGAGATTCTCTCGGCGGCCAGCGCGCAGGCCATTCGCGAGCACCTCGGGTAGCGCGGGCCGGGGCCGGAACGGCCTTTTCACCGTGCTAGACTCCGCGTTCCCTGCCCTTCCCGAGACGCACTTCGCATGAGCGATTCCGCCCCGCAATCCCTGTCTTACAAGGACGCCGGCGTCGACATCGACGCGGGCAACGCGCTGGTCGCCAACATCAAGGGCATCGCCCGGCGCACGCGGCGCCCCGAGGTGATGGGCGGCATCGGCGGTTTCGGAGCGCTCTGCCGCATACCTGCCGGTTACCGCAAGCCGGTGCTGGTCTCCGGCACCGACGGCGTGGGCACCAAGCTCCGGCTCGCGATGCAACTCGGCATCCACGACACCATCGGCATCGATCTGGTCGCCATGTGCGTGAACGACCTCGTGGTCGCCGGGGCCGAGCCGCTGTTCTTCCTCGACTACTACGCCACCGGCAAGCTCGACGTTGCCATCGCCACGCAGGTGGTGAGCGGCATCGGCGCGGGCTGCGAGCAGGCGGGCTGCGCGCTGGTTGGCGGTGAGACGGCCGAGATGCCCGGCATGTACGAGGGCGATGACTACGATCTGGCGGGTTTCTGTGTGGGCGTGGTGGAAGAAGACCGCATCATCGACGGCAGCCGCGTGCAGCCGGGCGACGCACTGATCGGGCTCGCCTCGAGCGGCGCGCACTCGAACGGCTATTCGCTGATCCGCAAGATCCTGCAAGTCTCCGGTGCCGACACCACGCAAGCCTTCGACGGCCGCACGCTGGGCGAGGCGCTGCTCGCGCCCACCCGCATCTACGTGAAACCCCTGCTCGCGCTGATGCAGCACTGCGAGGTGCGCGCGCTGGCGCATATCACCGGTGGCGGACTGCTCGAGAACATTCCCCGTGTTCTCCCCGACAACTGCCGCGCCACGCTGGATACCGCAAGCTGGCAGGAGCCGGAGCTCTTCGGCTGGCTGGCACGCGCCGGCAACGTGGAGCGGCGCGAGATGTACCGCACCTTCAACTGCGGCATCGGCATGGTGGTGTGCGTGCCGCAGGACGACTGCGAGCGTGCCATCACCTTCCTGCGCGAACAGGGCGAGACCGCCTGGCGGCTGGGCCGGGTCGAGTCCCTCGAAGCCGGCGGCGAACAGGTGCATCTGGCGGCGGGAGCCGCCGCCTGATGAGCCTCGCACCACGCCGCCGCCTCGTGGTGCTGATCTCCGGAGGCGGCAGCAACCTGCAGGCCTTCCTCGACGCCGCACGCGACCCCCGCTACCCCTGCGAGGTGGTCGCCGTCATCAGCAACAGGGCAGGCGTTTTCGGACTGGAACGTGCCGCGCGCGCGGGCATCCCGGCCGAAGTGCTCGACCACACCACCTTTCCCTCGCGCGAGGCCTTCGATGCCGCACTGGCCGAACGCATCGATGCCCACGGGCCGGATCTGGTGATCCTCGCGGGCTTTATGCGCATCCTCACGCCGGGCTTCGTGCGGCGTTATGCGGGCCGACTCCTCAACATCCACCCGTCCCTGCTGCCGAAGTACCCGGGGCTGCACACCCATCAGCGCGCCATCGACGCGGGCGACACCGAGGCGGGCGCCACGGTGCATCTGGTCACCGAGGAACTCGACGGCGGCCCACACATCCTGCAGGCGCGCGTACCGGTACTGGCTGGCGACACGGCCGACACCCTGGCTGCGCGAATACTCGTGCAGGAACACCGGATCTATCCTGAGGCCGCAAAATTGCTGGCGCTCCGAGGAACGAACGAGCCGGGCGCATGAAACGACTGCTCTCGCTTGCCACCGGCAGCCTGCCCGAATTCAGCCCGGTAGAGGTCGTGGAAGCAGCCGCAGCTGCAGGCTGGGAGGCCTGCGGCATCTGGTTCGACGCGGCGACATGGACCGCGAAAACCACCCGCGACACCCGTGAGGCCTTTGCCCGCAGCGGCCTCATCGCACTGGATATCGAGGTGGTGTGGATCCACCCCGGAGCCGCCGACCCCAACCACGAGCGGCTGCTGGAAGCCGGCGCCGAGATCGGCGCGCGCAACGCGCTGGTGGTGAGCTCAGACCCCGATATCGAGGCCACCAAGCGGCGTTTCGAGGGGATCTGCCGTATCGCCGAGCGCTGCGGCCTCGATGCCTGTTTCGAGTTCCTGCCAATCACCGCCGTGAAAAGCCTGCCGGCCGCGCTGGAGGTAATTCGCGCCGTGTCTCACCCGCGCGCGAAATTGCTGGTCGATGCGCTGCACCTCGCCCGTTCGGACGGCAAGCCTGAGCAACTGCGTGACTTGCCGGCGGAGCTCTTCAGCTACGCGCAGATCTGCGACGCACCCGCCGAACTCACGCCGATGAATCACGAGACGTTGCTGCACGAGGCCATCGACGCCCGCCTGTTACCCGGCGAGGGCGAGCTGCCACTGCAACGGCTCCTGGCCGCGCTGCCGGCGGGGCTGGCGCTGGCACCCGAGCAACGCTCCCGCGCACTTCGAGAGCGCTACCCGGACGCGGCGGCACGCGCCGGCGTGATACTCCGGGCGACGCGGAGCTTCTTGCAGACCTTGGGCGATACGGGCTGAATCCGCCCGGGATGCGTCGGTTTTCTTTACCAACGACGCCTCGGCCAACAAGCTGAGTTCGGCCTCGGTTAAAGCGCCCTGAGGCACACGTCAGCTAGCCTGCTGCCGTGGCCGCAAACGCCACAGCCGGCTAAGGAGTAGGCGGCAAGTACCAGACCGGCGAGGTCCAGGCGCGCTCCTGGATCACGGGCGAGTAGAAGGGCTCTTGCGCGCGCTTCAGGCAACATTTGCCATAGACCGGCCCGGTGGCACCGGCCCCATGGGCGAGCACGTCGGCAGCATCTGCCTGCGCCGCACAGTCATCCGCGAAAGGGTTCACGCCGGCCGCCTGGCACTGGTACGTGGTCCACCGGCAGCTCGGATTCTCCAGTACCCGCGCGTAGTAAAACGCCGACTGCGCAGGGTCGAAATCCGGATCTTCCCAGACGCTGCACAGTTCGGCGGAGCCGTGGCCACCGGGCTTGCAGTCCTGCTGATCGACGCCGGCACCGTTACTTGCGAAGCCGGCCACGTCGAGCACCGCTTCGTGGGTCTGCCCGCCAGCATCGACCCAGCCCTTCACGATCTGGATCCGCTGCAAATCGTTGCCCGGCGCATCGGCAGTACCCGCGTCCTTCTGCGCGCTCGCCAGAATGCGCATCCGGCTGGTCGTGCCAGAGCCGCGTATCTCGCCGCCCATCGGCACGCCTTGCGCGTAACCCTTGGCGAGGATCTGCGGATCGGAGCACAGCCCCGACTCCAGATCACTGCCGGCAAAAAACCGTACGGTGGGGCGGGTGCCACTGGTGGCGTAGGTTTCGCGGCGGCGCAGCGCGGCGAATATCGCATCGCGCGAATTCTCCTCAGCCCACACCACGGCGAGGCCACCAGGGTTGTCGAAGAAGTGATCCTGCTCGCCGCGATACCCCGCGTCGCGCCGGCCAAGATGGCCCGCATAGCGGTCTTCCTCGACGCCGCCGGGCGTTGCGGAGTGGGTGTCGGTGGAGCCGATGAAACCCGGCATGAAGGGGTTGATGCCGCTTTGCTGCCCGAGACGCAGCCCGTCCTTGAGCGCGTTACGCACCATGTTGCGTGGTGCGAAGGCATCGATGGGCACCGGAGCGGCGCGCGCGCTGCGCTGCTTGCCGTTGATCGAGCCAAGCATGCTCAGGTTGTCGGCGGCCAGCTGTTCGAAGTCGCACAGTTCGTCAGCGGTGCCGGCACCCACGCCGGCCAGACGATCGAAGCGACACTCCGAACTGCCCTTGTGCTGTGTGAGCTCCACCAGCGGCTCGTAGCGCAGCCGATCGCGCGCCTCTTGTGGCGATGCCGGATCGAGGAACATCAACCCGCCGGAGAGATTGGGGTTGTGTGGAATGGCGAGCACGTCACAGCCGGTGCCCGCGTCGAGGCACTGCTTGCCGAGCATCTCCCAGAGCCGGGGGACATTGTCGGGACCGAGACCCGTGTCGTAGGTGGAGATCGGCGCGGGCGTGACCTTCTCGTTGCGGAAGATCACGTTGCGGTGGAGATTCCTGAAATCGGGCGCGTTCGAGTACTCGTAACCCACGAACGTGGTGAAAGCGCAATTCGATGAGCGATCGTAGTGACGCTCGGCGGCCTCCTGCACCAGGGTCCAGGCCGATAACGCAGCACTCGCGCAATCCGACAGTTGGCAGACGAAGGGGGTTTCGGTGTCTTCGCCCTTCAGCGTTGACCACCAGCCCACCGCCAGCAGCTGGGCATAGAAATTCTGCGAGCGCGTGAGGATGCAATGTGGCGCCCAGTAACCGAGCCTCGACGGATCTGTCGTGCAGATGTTCAAGGCACCCAGGAATTCCGCGTGATCCGTGACTGCTGTGAAATCGAGTGGCCGTCGCAACCTCGCGCTCACTGATTGTTCGCCGTTCGCGTCCGGCAGCGTGATCGCTCCACCCTTTGCATAGGTGTAGGCCTCGTCCGGCCCGTTTCGCTGGCTCGATAAATACGAGTCCTGCGAGAGCCTCGTGTGGACGTGAAGATCGCCGTAAAACGGCTGGCGCAGCGGCGCATTCGCTGCGCAGGGCTCACGCTGCTCGGTGCGCTCGAAGGGTGGCGTCCCGGCTGCGCCGGCCACTGACGGGATCAGCGCGATCAAGGCCGCGAGCAGGCACAACACCAGCGGGTTACGCATCACGTCCCGTCTCATCACCCCGTAGACCCAACCTGCATGCAGTAAAACCTGTGGCCATCTGGCGCGATGGCAAACGACGCCCGGCAACCGGACATTCAGGCCTTCGGCAAGGTAACGCCAGTCTGGCCCTGATACTTGCCGCCGCGATCGCGGTAGGAGGTTTCGCAAACCTCGTCGCTCTCGAAGAAGAGCATCTGTGCCACGCCCTCGTTGGCGTAGATTTTCGCGGGCAGGGTGGTGGTGTTGGAGAATTCCAGCGTGACGTGGCCTTCCCATTCGGGCTCGAGCGGCGTGACGTTCACGATGATCCCGCAGCGCGCATAGGTGGATTTGCCGAGGCAGATGGTGAGCACGTTGCGGGGGATGCGGAAGTACTCCACGGTCCGCGCCAGCGCGAAGGAATTGGGCGGGATGATGCAGCTGTCGGCGGTGATATCGACAAAGCTCTTGGGATCGAAGTTCTTCGGATCCACCGTCGCGGAGTGGACGTTGGTGAAGATCTTGAACTCCTCGGAGCAGCGCACGTCGTAGCCGTAACTCGAGGTGCCGAAGGAGATCACCTTGCCCGCAGCAGTGTGGCGCACCTGATCGGGCTCGAAGGGGCTGATCATGCCGTGCTCCTGCGCCATGCGCCGGATCCAGCGGTCGGATTTGATCGACATCCTCTGCCTCTCTTGCGTCAGTCGTTGCTGAAGGAAATGACCGGCCCGCGCGCCGGTGCCGCAATCTGCAGTCGCGCGAGATGCAGGGCCGTGCGTCGGGCGATGTCGCGATAGATCGCAGCGATTGCACCGGAGGGCTCTGCCACCACCGTGGGTGTGCCGCCGTCAGTCTGCTCCCGGATGCGGATATCCAGCGGCAACGCACCCAGCAGCGGCACGCCATAGGCCTGCGCGATACGCTCGCCGCCACCCGCGCCGAACAGGTGCTCGGCATGCCCGCAGGCCGAACAGATGTGCACCGCCATGTTCTCCACCACGCCCAGCACCGGGATCTCGACCTTGCGGAACATCTCGATGCCCTTGCGGCAATCGAGCAGCGCGATGTCCTGTGGCGTGGTGACGATGACCGCTCCGCTCACCGGCACTTTCTGCGCCAGCGTGAGCTGGATGTCGCCGGTGCCGGGCGGCATGTCGACGATCAGGTAGTCGAGGTCGTGCCAGAGCGTCTGCTGCAGCATCTGCTGCAGGGCGCCGCTCGCCATCGGACCCCGCCAGACCATCGGCGTGTTCGCCGTCACCAGATAGCCCATCGACATGGTCTGCAGGCCGTGCGCCATGATCGGCTCGAAGAACTTGCCATCGCGCACGGTGGGCTGGCGGTCACCGGCAATGCCGAGCATGAGTTGCTGGCTGGGGCCGTAGATATCGGCATCGAGCAGACCGACTCGGCCACCCTCGGCAGCCAGCGCGAGCGCGAGGTTCACCGCTGTGGTGGATTTGCCCACCCCACCCTTGCCCGAGGCCACGGCGATCACGTTGCCCACGCGATCCAGCGCCTCGACGCCCTGCTTGCGGGCTCCGGCGGCGATATGCGGCTCCAGTTCCACGACCACGCCCTCGAGGCCCGGCAAGGCAGCGCTGAGGCCACTGGCAATGGCGCTGGCAAGCCCGGCCATGGGCACGGTGCTGCGCAGACGCAGGCGAGGCCCGGTAGCGCCGGGCTGGAGTTCGAGGAAGCTCGCCACCTCGCCGAGTGGTGCATCGAGACCCGCAACACGGCAGGTGGCCAGTGCGGCCGAGATCGCAGCGGTCGAAGGTTGGCTCATCGGGTACACCAGGCGAGGGAATCGGGACGCATGGTAATGCCCTCACCCCGGGGGCGGAAGCGCGGTCGGTACTTTCCACGGTGCGTGGCCTACGGCAGGACGGTTATAGTCCGGTGACACCCCTGCACACACCGCCCTGCGGCACACACGCGAGACCCCATGGCCCCACGCCGCATACTCGTCACCAGCGCCCTGCCCTACGCAAACGGACCGCTGCACCTCGGCCACATGGTCGAACAGATCCAGACCGACATCTGGGTGCGCTTCCAGAAGCTCCGTGGCAACGAGTGCCACTATGTCTGCGCGAGTGACGCCCACGGCACGCCGATCATGCTGAAGGCCGAGCAGGAGGGCATCAGCCCGGAATCACTCATCGCGCGGATCCAGGCCTCGCACCAGGCAGACTCCGCCGGGTTTCTGGTGGGCTTCGACAACTTCCACACCACGCACTCCCCCGAGAACCGTCACTACACCGAGCTCTTTTACGAGCGTCTGCTGGCCGCGGGCCATATCGCGCGCCGCCCCATCCAGCAGGCCTTCGACCCGGTCAAAAACCTCTTTCTGCCGGACCGCTACATCAGGGGCGGCTGCCCGCGCTGCAGCGCGCCAGACCAGTACGGGGATTCCTGCGAGGCCTGCGGCGCGACCTATGGTCCAACGGATCTCAAGAATCCGGTCTCGGTGCTCTCGGGTGCCACGCCGGTCACCCGCGAGTCCGAGCACTTTTTCTTCCGTCTCGGCGACTTCGAGCAGATGCTGCGGGAGTGGACCGCCGGCGCCTCGGTGCAGCCCGAGATCGCCAACAAACTGAATGAGTGGTTCGAGCAAGGCCTGCAGGACTGGGACATCTCGCGCGATGCGCCGTACTTCGGCTTCGAAATCCCGCGCGAACCCGGCAAATACTTCTACGTGTGGCTCGAGGCACCGATCGGCTACATGGCGAGCGCGCAGGACTACTGCAACCGCACGGGGCTCGCATTCGAGGATTTCTGGGGCGTAGACAGCAGCGCCGAACTGCACCACTTCATCGGCAAGGACATCGCCTACTTCCACACGCTCTTCTGGCCCGCGATGCTCCACGGCGCGGGCTATCGCCGCCCCACCGCCGTGCACTGCCATGGTTTCCTCACGGTGAATGGCCAGAAGATGTCGAAGTCGCGCGGCACTTTCGTGATGGCGCGCAGCTACCTCGAGCACCTCGACCCCGAATACTTCCGCTACTACATCGCCGGCAAACTGGGCCCGGCGGTGGAGGACATCGACTTCAGTCTCGAGGATTTCGTGCAGCGCGTGAACTCCGACCTGGTGGGCAAGGTGGTCAATATCGCCAGCCGCTGCGCGGGGTTCATCGGCAAGCGCTTCGACGGGAAATTGGGCGGCGCTGACACCGCGCTCATCGCGGAATTGACAGCAGCCGCCGACACCGTGGCCGCGCACTACGAGCAGCGCGAGTACGCCAAGGCGATGCGCGTGGTGATGGGGCTGGCGGACCGCGCCAACCAGTACATCGACCAGGAGAAACCCTGGCAACTGGCGAAGGACCCCACGCAGGAGCAGCGGGTGCAGGCGGTGTGCTCGACGGGGATAGAACTCTTCAGGGTGCTGATGACCTACCTGAAGCCCGTCTTGCCCGCGATGGCCGGGCGCTCCGAGGCGTTCCTGCAGACCACCCTGACTTGGGATGGCCTGGCAGCCCCCCTCGGGACACACACGGTGGCGACTTTCACGCCACTCATGAATCGCGTGGACATGGACAAGGTGAACGCCATGATCGAATCCGGCAAAGGCACTGCCGAAGCTGCTGCAGTCGTCGCGCCCGTGGCGGCCACTGCGCCGGCGCAGGCACCGCAGACCCTGCCCGTTGGCCCCGAAATCACCATCGACGATTTCGCCAAAATCGACCTGCGCGTGGCGCGCGTCGCGGCGGCAGCGCACGTCGAAGGCGCGGACAAACTGATCCAGCTGACGCTCGACCTGGGCGAGGGCGAGCGCAATGTCTTTGCCGGCATCAAGAGCGCCTACGCGCCGGAATCGCTGGTAGGGCGACTGGTCGTCGTGGTGGCGAACCTGGCGCCACGGAAAATGCGCTTCGGTCTCTCGCAAGGCATGGTGCTGGCAGCCGGCCCCGGCGGGAAGGAGATCTTCCTGCTCTCGCCCGACAGCGGCGCCGTGCCCGGCATGCAGGTGAAGTAGCCATCGACCCGCTCGCCGTAGAGCGCATCCAGGACTGCCTGCCGCAGACGCAGTGCGCGCGCTGCGGCCATCCCGGCTGCCGCCCTTACGCCGAGGCCATTGCTGCCGGCGCACCGATCAACCGTTGCCCGCCCGGCGGCGAGACAACCATCCGCGCACTCGCGCAACTCCTGGATCTGCCGGTGCTCCCGCTCGATCCCGAACTCGGTGCCGCGCCGGCGCCGGCCGTGGCGTTCATCCGCGAGTCCGAGTGCATCGGCTGCTTCAAGTGCGTGCAGGCTTGCCCGGTGGACGCGATCCTCGGGGCGCCGCAATGGATGCACACGGTGATCGCCGCCGAGTGCACGGGCTGCGGGCTGTGCCTGCCGCCCTGCCCGGTCGATTGCATCGACCTGCGCGAATTGCCGGTGGCAAGCACCCCCTTCTGGTCGGCCCCCGTGGCGCGGCGACGCGCGGACGCCCGACGCGAGCGCCTCGCGCTTGAGCAACTGCAGGCGCGCCGCGCACGCGAGTCGCGCCGTGCGGCCGCCGCAGCGCGCGCTCGCCGCGTCCAGACCGTGCGCGAAGCCATCGAACGCGTGCAGGCAAGGCGCGCCACGATCATCACCCGCAGCGGCGGCGATGACAGCGCAGGCTGAGGGGCGCCCGTCACAGGCGCTGAAGCCGGTCGATGCGGTGCTGCTGGCGCTAGTGCCCGGGACATGCGCCTTACTCGCAGGATTCGGCGCGGGGGTGCTCGCGAATCTGCTGTGGGCGGCACCCGCGGCACTGCTCGCGGAGTCAGTGGCGCGACGCGTCGCGGGCCAGGATGTCCACGCGGCGCTGCGCGATCGGTCCACGCTGCTGGTGGCCCTGCTGCTCAGCGTATCGCTGCCGCCGGCCAGCCCCTGGTGGCTCGCCGCGGGAGCGGCGCTGGTGGCGGTGGGTGTGGCGCGCCGGCTTCACGACGGCAGGGGCGGCACGCTCTTCAATCCGACCATGCTCGCCTATGCACTGCTGCTGATCTGCTTCCCACGGGAGATGTCGCGCTGGCTCGTGCCGGATGGCGCCGCGGCCGCCGCGCCCGTGGGGCTCTGGGACGCGCTGCTCACAGCGCTCGGCATGATGCCGGTCGCCACGCTGGACGGTTTCACCATGGCCACCCCGCTGGAGGTGATCCGCCAGGACACCACCCATACGGTGGCGGAGCTTCGCGCCCTGCAGCCACAGTTCGGCAGCCTCGCGGGCCGCGGCTGGGAGCGGGCAAACGCGGGCTTTCTGGCCGGCGGACTCTGGCTGGTGCACCGCGGCACCATCGACTGGCGCGCCCCGGCAGGCCTGCTGCTCAGCGTGGGCACGCTCGCGCTACTGAACGACGACGGCAGCTCCGCGAGTGGTGGGCCGCTGCTGTTTCACCTGTTCGGTGGCGGCACGATGCTGGCCGGGTTTTTCATCCTCACCGATCCGGGCAGCAGCGCACGCAGCCCGCAGGGCAGGATGCTGGGCGGGATTTTCACAGGGGCACTGGTGTACCTGATGCGAAGCAGCGGCGGCTGGCCCGACGGCATCGCCTTTGCGGTGCTGGCGACCAACGCGCTGACACCGGTGCTAGACCGCCTTTTCCTGCCACCTGTGCCGCGGGATGCCGTGGCTCCCGGACGACTGCCGCAAGCGCGGCACCTGTGCACCGCAGCGCGTATTGCCATGCTGGCAGCACTGCTCACCCTCAACTGGCGTGGACTGGAACCGGGTCGCCTCGAGGCCGACACAGTCACGACAGCGCTGCTCGCCGAACTCGGCGACAGCGGTTACACGCGCATCACGACGTTCAGCGTGCAGGATGCGGCGCTGCTCGGGCTTCCCGCCGCGCGGATGGCCTGGCGCCTTGACGGGGATCGCCGACCCGCCGCGGTGGTGCTGCCACTGGTTGCCCACGAGGGCTATGGCGGCCCACTGGATCTGCTGCTGGCCGTTGATGAAGCCGGCCACGTTCTCGCGGTGCGTGTCACCCGGCACGCGGAATCACCGGGATTTTCTGATCCGCTGGATGCCTCCGGGCTCGCGTGGTTGCGGGCGTTCGCAGGACACACGCTTGCCGGCACGCGCTGGGCGCTGCGCCGCGATGCGGGAGATTTCGATGCCTTCACCGGCGCCACCGTCACGCCGCGAGCGGTCGTTGCGGCGGTGAGGAGCGGCTTGCAATACTTCGCCGAGCATCGGACCGAATTGCTCGCGGCGCCCCAGGAAACACCGGACGACAACCGAACCATGAACCCCGACAAGCGCCGCGAGATCTTCCGCCGTCTGGCCAGCGCGAACCCCACGCCCACCACGGAACTCGAGTACAGCTCGGCCTTCGAGTTACTGGTTGCGGTGATCCTCTCGGCACAGTCCACCGATGCCGGCGTGAACAAGGCAACCCGCAGACTCTTCCCGGTAGCGAACACGCCGCAGGCCATTACCGCGCTTGGCGAGGACGGCGTGAAGCGCTACATCAAGACAATCGGGCTGTTCAACGCGAAGGCAAAGAACGTGGCTGCCATGGCGCGCTTGCTGGTGGAGCGTCACGGCGCGGAGGTGCCACGCGATCGCGCGGCGCTCGAGGCACTGCCCGGCGTGGGTCGTAAAACCGCGAACGTGATCCTGAACACTGCCTTTGGTGAAGCCACGATGGCGGTGGACACGCATATCTTCCGGCTCGCGAACCGCATCCGCCTCGCGCCGGGAAAAACCGTGCGCCAGGTAGAAGACCGGCTGCTGAAGCTCACGCCGCCCGAGTACCTGCAGGACGCCCACCACTGGCTGATCCTGCACGGCCGCTACGTCTGCAAGGCGCGTTCGCCGGACTGCGCGCGCTGCGTGATCAGCGAACTCTGCGAATACCCGGGCCGGAAAAAGATCATCGCGGCGGCGCAGGCGACCTGAGCCGCAGAGCGCGGGCCGATCAGGATCAGCGCGGCTCGAGCGTCGCCACGATCTCGTCTACGGCAGCGTCGTCCATGCCGGCGTGCTCCAGCAGGCAGTGACAGGCCACCTGCACGAAGCAGGCACCCTGCCGCAGGAACCATTCGCGCCAGTGATGCTCTTCGTCATCGTGCTCGAAGAG
>CAJADV010000634.1 GCA_903938575.1 uncultured Gammaproteobacteria bacterium | reverse complement strand
TGCTGCGCCGCGTGCTGACCCGCGATGGCCGCTCGCGCGCGTGGATAAACGGACAAACCGCGACCCTCGCCGACCTCAAGTCCCTCGGCGACCTGCTGGTGGATATCCACGCCCAGCACGAGCACCACGCGCTGCTCGTGCGAGCCACCCAGCAGCGGCTGCTCGATGAGTTCGGGGGCCAGCTCGAACGATCCCGTCAGGTCGTGGCCGCCTACAGCGCCTGGCGCGCCTGTCGCGACGAGCTCGCAGCACTCGAAGCCGGCGCGCGCGAGCGCGAAGACCGTCAGGAACTCCTCCGCTACCAGCTGCAGGAGCTGCGCGAGCTCGACCTGCGCGAAGCTGAGCTTCCCGGGCTCGAATCGCGCCAGCGGATGCTGGCGAACGCAGGAGAGCTGGGGACCCAGATCCAGGCCCTACTCGCGCTCTGCGAGGGAGACGAGCGCGACGGGCTGCTCGCGCTGCTGCGGAAGGCCAGTTCGATGAGTGCCGCCCTGCAGCCGCTCGGTGCCTCCGCCGAGAGCCTGCGGGAGCTGTTGGCCTCCGCATCCATACAGTTGGAGGAAGCGCGGCGCGAACTGCTGCATCTCGGCGACAGCATCGAGACAGACCCCGCCGCGCTGACGGCGGTCGAGGACCGGCTCGCGCTCGTCTTCCAACTGGCTCGCAAACACCGCGTCACGTCCGCGGAGCTGCCCGCGTTGCGGCAACGCCTCGAGGATGAAGCCAGCGCCATCGCAGGCTCCGATGCCCGCATCGGACAACTCGGCGAGCAGCTGGGGATTCTTGTTGGCGCTTGGGCCACCGAAGCCAAGGCACTTGGCCTCGCCCGACGGCGGGCGGCCACCGAAATCAGCGCCCGGGTGGGCGAACAGCTCGCCTTTCTTGGCATGGGGGCCTGCCGCTTCGAGGTGTCGGTGACGCCCGTGCCCGGCAAAGAGCCCTCGCCACACGGCTCCGAGCAGATCGAGTTTCTGGTCGCCACCAACCCGGGCAGCTCGCCAGCGCCGCTGGGGCGCATTGCCTCGGGCGGCGAGCTCTCGCGCATCAGCCTTGCCATCCAGGTGATCACTGCGAGCCGGGCGGCCACGCCGACGGTGATCTTCGATGAAGTGGATGTCGGCATCGGTGGCGCCACGGCTGATGCCGTGGGAAGCCTGCTGCAACAGCTCGGCGAGCGCACACAGGTGCTCTGCGTGACCCATCTGGCACAGGTGGCAGCACGTGGCAGCCAGCACCTGCGGGCAGCAAAAAGCATCGGCGAGTCCGGCACCAGCGCAAGCCTCGAGCCCATGGATGGTGCGGCGCGGGTGGAAGAACTCGCGCGGATGATCGGTGGCAGGAACCTCACCGCCAAAACCCGCGCCCATGCGCGCGAGATGCTGCAGCTGGCGCAGTCGGCCGGCGACTGACTCAGACGGGGTCGGGTTTTTCCTTGACGTAAAGCACCAGGCTGTGGCCCACGATCTGGAGGCCGTGGCGCTCGGCAATCACCCGCTGCAGCCGTTCGATTTCTGGATCGAAGAACTCGATCACCCGGCCGGTATCCAGACACACCATGTGGTCATGGTGGTCCCCGCGCACGAGCTCGAACACCGAATGACCGCCCTCAAAGTTATGACGCTCGACCAACCCTGCCTGCTCGAACTGCGTGAGCACACGGTAGACAGTAGCGAGCCCCACATCGTCGCCCGCCTCGAGCAGAGCGCGGTACACGTCCTCGGCGCTCATGTGCTGACGCGCCTCGGGCCGTGACTCGAGGATCTGGAGGATCTTGAGACGGGGAAGGGTAACCTTGAGGCCGGCCTTCTTCAGCCCGGCGTCATCCTTGCGGTCCATGGTGCGGCGACTCCACAGGGAAGAATGGTCAGGATCCGGGTGCAAAGCGTCCGAGTGCTGTGGGAGAATGGCCTAGCCGGCCCGAACGATGGCGAAACTCACGATACTGGAACGCTTTTGCCAATGCAAAGCACACGCACCGCACTGCTGTTCGCCGCCCTCGTCACC
>CAJADV010000633.1 GCA_903938575.1 uncultured Gammaproteobacteria bacterium | reverse complement strand
TCCAGCAAGGGCGAATTGGCGCGCTACAAGGACTTTCCTTCCGAGGGCACCGGTTACCTCGACGTACTGCCGCCCGCGCCGCCTTTGCCATGGCCGTGGATGAGCGAGGCGGACATGGACTTCTACGTGGCGGAATTCATGCGGACCGGCCCCGAGACAGCATTCATCGGCGGGCTCAATTCCTACCGCGTTGCCGATCGCAACTGGGAGCTGGGCGAGCCCTGGGCCGATGCGCATATCGAGGTGCCAGCGCTCTTCATTGCGGGCGCAGACGATATCGTGCTGCAGATGGTGGGCCCTGCCGCCATCGACAGCATGCGCGCGCGCATCCCGGATTTGCGCGGCGTGGTGCTGGTGCCGGAGGCCGGGCATTTCGTGCAGATGGAGCAGGCGGCGGCCACGAATGCGGCCTTGCTGGGGTTCCTGCACAGTCTCTCCGGCCGCTGAGCGCGACGAGTTATCTGATCACACGCCCGGAGACCTTTCATGAGCAACAACCCCCTGGAAACCCACGCCCGCGTGGTGATCATCGGCGGCGGCGTCGTGGGCTGTTCGATCCTCTACCACCTCGCGAAATTCGGCTGGAAAGACGTGGTGCTGCTCGAGCGCAGCGAACTTACCTCCGGTTCTTCTTGGCACGCTGCGGGCCAGATTCACACCATTTCCTCCGATCCGAACATCTCGCGGCTGCAGGGCTACACGATCAAGCTGTACAAGGAAATCGAGGCAGTCTCGGGGCACTCCATAGGCCTGCACTCCACGGGCGGTTTCTACCTCGCCTCCAACCAGTCCTGGTTCGACTACCTGAAGCGCGAGCGTTCCAAGGCGCGCTACATGGGTCTCGATCAGGAGTTCATCAGCGTGGAGGAAGCCGCGCGGCGGCATCCGCTGATCGACCCTAAGCGCTACATCGCCGCGCTGTGGGATCCGCTGGACGGCGACATCGACCCCTCGGGCGTGGTCTACGCCTACGCCAAGGCCGCGAAGGTGCATGGCGCCAATTGGCACACGCAGACGCCCGTGGTGGAGACGCGAGCGCGCCCGGACGGCACCTGGGATGTGGTCACGCCGCGCGGCACCATCCATGCGGAATACGTGGTTAACGCCGCGGGATTGTGGGCGCGCGAGGTCGGGCACCTCGCCGGCATCCATCTGCCGGTACAGCCGATGGAGCACCACTACCTGATCACCGACGACATCCCCGAGATCGTCGCCCGTGGCGATGAACGCTTGCCGGCGGGCATCGATTACGAGGGAAACATGTACTTCCGCCAGGAGCGCAAGGGCATGCTGCTAGGCACCTACGAGCCGCGCGCGACGCCGTGGTCGCTGCGCGGTACGCCGCAGGATTTCGGCGCTGAGTTGCTCGCACCCAAGCTCGACAATATCGCCGAGCGCCTCGAGCTCGGTTTCGAGCGCATTCCCGCCTTGGGGCGCGCCGGCATCAAGAACATCGTGAACGGTCCCTTCACCTTCGGCCCCGACGGCAACCCGCTGATCGGGCCGGTGCCGGGTCTGCGCAACTACTGGGTGGCGGTGGGCGTGATGGCAGGATTTTGCCAGGGCGGCGGCGTGGGTCTGTGCATGGCCGAGTGGATGATCGACGGCGAGCCCTCGATCGATGTGTGGGCGATGGATGTGGCGCGCTTCGGCTCCTTTGCCACGCCCGATTGGGGCACGGTCAAAGCCCCCGAGACCTACGAACGCCGTTTCGTGATGACTTTCCCGAACGAGACGCTGCCCAAAGGGCGCCGGCAAAAAACCACGGCGCTCTATGACCGCCTCACCGCGAAGGGCGCGGTATGGGGGCAGGGCTTCGGGCTGGAGCATGCGCTGTGGTTTGCAGACGGCCCGGAGGATGCGCACGAGCAACCCAGCTTCCGCCGCCCGCGTGCACACGCCTACGTGGCCCGCGAGGTGAAGGCCGTGCGCGAGGCAGTGGGTGCACTCGAGATCGCGAATTTCTCCAAGCACTCGGTGAGCGGGCCTGGTGCGCGCGACTTCCTCGATCGCATGCTCGCGGGACGCATTCCGCAGCCCGGACGCATGGCGCTCAGCCCGATGCTCACGCCTAAGGGCAAGCTCTACGGCGATCTCACGGTTGCTTGCATGGGGCCGGAGGATTTCCTGCTGTTTGGTTCGGGTGCGATGC
>CAJADV010000632.1 GCA_903938575.1 uncultured Gammaproteobacteria bacterium | reverse complement strand
GCCAGTGATGCTCTTCGTCATCGTGCTCGAAGAGTTCGCCGTGCCAGCCGCCCACCTGCACCCGCTGGCCGGGAATCCCCGCCTCGCGCAGTTCTTCGGTCAGCTCGGCCATATCGGCCTCGGTCACCTCACCCTCCTCGACGATGACCGGCGGAAACACCTCGATACAGCTCACGCCGTCCTCGTCCTCGATGACGATGACGTCGTCCTCGTCCTGCGAGAACTCCCACTCGTCGGGGAGGTCCAGCGTGCACCAGTCGATCTCGTGAAGAGCCATGCTGTCTCCGTGGTTTACAGGTCGCAGGACATGAGGAGCGCATCTTCGCGTCCCTCGGGCGTACGGTAATAGGACTTGCGCCGGCCGTCGACCACGAAACCCGCTCCCGCGTAGAGCGCTCGCGCGGCCGTGTTGGAGTCGCGCACCTCGAGCAGGCAGCGTCGCGCCCCCTCGCTGACGGCATCGGTGATGGCGGCATCGAGAAGCCTGCGCGCGATGCCGCGGCGGCGGGCACTCACGGTGACGGCCAGTTCGAGGATCTCGCAGGCACCGGCCACGGCGGTGTAGACGACGAAACCGAGCACCACGCCCGCTTCGTCACGCGCCGCGAAGCCGCGGGAACGGCCGAGCGATTCGCGGAAAGCCTCTTCGCTCCAGGGCGACGGGTTGGTCTCCGCATCGATGGCGGCGAAGCGGGCGGCGTCGGTAAGCCGGGCGAGACTCAAGGACTCAGGCATCGTTGCGGGGCACCAACTGCAGGTTCTGCCACGCAAGGCGTTTGGCGTCCGGGCTCTGCAACATAGTTGCGGACCCGGGCAGCAGCGACACCACGCAGTCGAGGCCCTCGATGCACTCGAGTCCGGGCGCACGCGCCGCCCACTGCTGCGCGTCCCAGCCAAGCAGCAGACAGGCCGCGCCCTCGCCCATCAGCACCAGCCTCTTCAGCCCGGCACCGCCGAACTTGTCGACCCGCGCCATCACCGCATCCCGGGCCTCGGCAGCCACGAGCGGCGCGCCGCGGGGCGGCCAACTGAAATCCTGCGATTCAACAGGCTGCCGGCGGCGCTCAAGCACGAAAGCAATGGCCCCGGCCAGTTCCGCTCCTGCCCGGCCGAGGGGCTGCTCATCGATCAGCAACGTGGCGCCGGAGCGAGCAAAACCCAGGCTAAAACCCGGAGCCGCCGCCGCAGCCGGGCGCGCTGCAGGTGTATCACGGGGCGCTGCCGCCGCCGGTCGTCCAGGTAACTCGGCGCCACCCAGCAAGGCTTGTCCGCGACCCGGACGCCGCGACTCGACAGAGTTGGCTGATGCGTGACCTGCCGCGGCTGCCTGAGTGATCCGCTCGCCCGATGGCGCCGCCTCGGGCGCCGCGCGGGCAATCACACGCTCGTCAACTGACTCCTCCACCAGAACGGGCTCTGCCTCGCCGCGCGGAATCCACACCGGGATATCCATCGCGGCGAGATAGGCGCGGCGCAGCGCTTCGTCCATGGCGATCGACACCGCGCCTCAGATGCCGCTGGTCTGCGGGTGCGCGCGGGGTGCGGCACCCAGCGTGTTCAGCGCATC
>CAJADV010000631.1 GCA_903938575.1 uncultured Gammaproteobacteria bacterium | reverse complement strand
TACAACCCGTACTGCCCGGGGCATACGACACTCAGAGGGCGCCCGGTGCGGACAGCGCCCTGCTTTCCGGCACGGGCATTGGTGATCGACTTCGGATAGTGCTGGCGGCTGATTACTGCGCCTATCCCTTCTACTGAATCTGCCTTGAGATATTTGCGCTGCCTCTGCCAGCAACGCGTGGCTCCTCTCTCGCCCGCAGGGCTGGCGGCTCGCGGGCCGGCACTCACCCGGGCGCAGCGCGGGCTACTGCGAACCACATCAATTAAGCCCCTTATCAACCCCGAAATGCGCGGCGCTCCGCACGTTCAATCCGGCAGTGCAAACGCCACCAGCCAATCCCCCGCAGGCTCATGCGGCATGCCGAAATGCCCGCCGGCTGCGATTACCACGTACTGCTTCTGGTCTTTGCTCGCCCGGTAAATGGTCGGCGTGGCGTGCCCGCCAGTTGGGAGCTTGGCCTTCCAGAGTTCCTCGCCGGTCTCGCTGTCGAAGGCGCGGATATTCATATCCGGTGTGGCCGCAATGAACGTGAGCCCGCCCGCGCTCACGCTGGGGCCGCCGATATTGGGCGCGCCCTTGATCATCGAGATGGGCCATGGGGCCATCTCTTCCAGCGTGCCTAGCGGCACCTCCCAGCGCTTGTCGCCGGTGTGCATGTCGATGGCGGCGAGCGTGCCCCACGGGGGCTCCGAGCAGGGAACGCCAAGCGGCGAGAGCATGGGGTGCACCTGCACGCAGTACGGCGTATCAAACTGCGGCGAGGTGAAGAGGTCCTTGCCGAGCTCGCATTGCTCGCGCGGGATCAATTTGACCACGGAGGGCATGAACAGCGTATTCAGGATGATCAGCCCGCGCTCCGGGTCGATGGCCGGCGTGCCCCAGTTGTTGCCACCGAAATCGCTGGGGAAAAACGCGGAGCCCTGCAGCGAGGGCGGCGTGAAAATGCCCTCATTGCGGGTGGACTCGATCAGCTTGCGACACTGCGCCTTGTCCCAGAAGGTGAAACCCCAGGCGTCGTCAGGCGTGATGCCGCCGGGATGCAGCGGCGCGGGCTTGGTCGGAAAGGGCTGGGTGGCGGAGAGATGCTCGCCGGGCACTTCCCAGTCCTGGGATACCGGACGCTCTTCTACCGGGAACAGCGGCTTGCCGGTCAGTCGATCGAGCAGGAACAGGTGGCCCATCTTGGTGGGCTGCGCCAGCGCGGGGATCGTACGACCGTCGCGCTTGAAGTCAAAAAGCGTGGGCTGCGCAGGGGTGTCGTAGTCCCAGATGTCGTGGTGGACCATCTGGAAGTGCCACACCATCTCGCCGGTGCTGGCGCGCAGCGCCACCACCGAACTCGAGTAGTAGTCCATGTTGTCGCGCAGACCGCCGAAGAAATCCGTGGAGGTGTTGCCGGTCGGCAGGAACACCAGATCATTCGCGGCGTCCACCGAGATGATGCTCCAGACATTGGTAGTGCCACGGCGATAGAGCGGCTTGCCATCGGCATCGACCGTATCGCTCTGCCCCGGGGGCAGAGCGTCCCAGGCCCAGTCGAGTTTGCCGGTGCGCGCATCGAAGGCGCGCACCACGCCGCTCGGCATGTGGTTGTGTACGCGATCGAGAATAAAAGACCCGGTGATGACACGGTCGCCCACCACGGCGGGGGGCGAGGTGACGGCGTGTTCCACCTCGGCGTATTCACCGAGGCCTGCCGCAAGGCTTATCTGACCGTTGGTGCCGAAGTCGGCGCAGGGCTTGCCGTCCTTGGCATCGACTGCGACCAGGCGGCCATCCAGCGTGCCCTCGATGATACGGCTGTCGCAGTGCGCGCCCGTGGGCGTGGCAGAGGCCCAATGGCTGACACCGCGGCAGTTGGCGAGTACATCCTTGTTGCCATCGACGCCGGGGTTGAAGTGCCACTTCTCCTGCCCGGTGGCGGGATCGAGCGCGAATATCTTGTTGAAGGAAGAGCAGCCATAGAGCGTGCCGTCGACCAGGATGGGCGTCATCTGCCAGCTGGTGGCCGGCAGGGGCTGCTTTTTGCCAGGAGTCATCTCGATTTCCGCGGCGCCCGCAGCGCGGAAATCACCGCTGCGGTACTCCCAGGCTTTCTGCAGCTG
>CAJADV010000630.1 GCA_903938575.1 uncultured Gammaproteobacteria bacterium | reverse complement strand
GAGTTCCGTGACATCCGCTCTGACGGTGTTTGGCAAAACCCACGCCCCGTGGGTTGGCCTCAGGTTCGGCTCTTTTCCACGATTGAACGACAGTACCTCTCTACAGGCTGGTTCCCCGAGCCGGCACGGCGCTTTGCGTTTGAAGATGCTCATGGACGCTCGACGCTCTCGGAGCTTCGAGCGATTTTGATTGCAGCCAAACAGGTGGGTGCAGGGGTTTCGGTCGCGATCATGCCCTTCCATGCGCGGTACGCGGAGGCGATGTACGCAGCAGGTCTCTGGGACGAATTCGATACCCTGAAGCGCCGCATCGTCGCGCTGAGTGTGCAGCCTGAATCGGGAGGCGATGTGAGGGTGTGGGATTTCAGCGGTTATCACGCGCTCAGCATGGATCCGGTCAAGGGTGCTGCGCATGACACGCCCTGGTTCGATGACGCGATCCACCCTTCGACCGCGACCGGCGACCGGATGCTGCGGCGCATCTTGCAGGAGCCGTCAGGCGAGGCGGAGTTCGGGCGCTTGCTGGAGCCCGCGACACTGGAGGCCTCGCTGGCAGCGGCCGTGCGCCGACGCGCGGAGTACCAGTCGTTGAACCCGGCCGACGTCGCTCAGGTGCGCGAGATAGCCCGCCAGACCGCTGCGGCGCGGGTGCCGCCGGCTGGCGTGAACTGAGCTGCCGCCATACATGATTTTCAATAGCTACACCTTCCTGTTCCTGTTCCTCCCCGTGTGTCTGGGAGGCTTCTGGCTCGCGACGCGTCCGGGGGCTGGTGAACGGCAGGCGCTCGGCTGGCTGGTGTTGATGTCGCTGGTGTTTTACGCGTGGTGGGAGCCGCTCTATTTGCTGTTGCTTGCAGGATCGGTCGGGCTCAACCTCGTCATGGCGCACCTGATTGTGCGTTGGCGCGAGCGTCCGGCGAGGTCGCACGCGCTGCTCGCTCTGGCGATAGTTGCGAATCTGCTCTTGCTCGGCTGGTTCAAATACCTCGATTTCCTTACCGGCATCGTCAACCAGTCGATCGGTGCGGACCTGCCCTTGCAGCATCTGGTGCTGCCGCTCGCGATCAGTTTTTACACGCTATTGCAGATCGCTTTTCTCTGCGACCTTCACGCGGGCAAGGTCGTTGATCTCGACACGGGCAACTACCTTCTGTTTGTGACCTTTTTCCCTCACATGATCTCCGGGCCCATCATCCACCACAGCGAAATGATGCCGCAGTTCCGCGCGCTCGGTGGCCGGCGCCCCGACAGGCTCATGGTGGCCCGCGGGAGCTTCCTGATTGCGATAGGACTGTTCAAGAAGGTCTGTCTCGCCGATACGCTGGGCCGTGCGAGCGATGCCGGTTTCGCGCAGGCGACGAGTCTCGACTTCACGGGCGGCTGGATCACCGCGGTCTCCTATTCGCTCCAGCTTTACTTCGACTTCAGCGGCTATTCCGACATCGCGATCGGACTCGCGATGCTGTTCGGCATCCGCTTCCCGTTGAATTTCGACAGTCCCTTCAAGGCCACCGATCTCCGCGATTTCTGGCATCGCTGGCACATGACACTCAGTC
>CAJADV010000629.1 GCA_903938575.1 uncultured Gammaproteobacteria bacterium | reverse complement strand
CTGCTCGAGGCCAACGCCGAGAACTCGTCTTCGGTTGGCGAGGCGGCGAGTTCGCTGGTCGCGCGCGGCATCGACGCGATACTGGTCACCGGTGATGTCTCGGTGCTGGTGGCCGTCGACAGCCTGGTTGCCGCCGCCCGCAGGGGCCATATACCCGTGTTCAGTCTGATCCCGCCCAACACGCGCAAGGGCGCCATTTTCGACTTTGGCGCCGATTTCGTGCAGTTGGGCGTCATCACGGGTCAGATGGGTATCGATGTGCTGGAGGGGCGTAAGCGCCTGACCGAGATACCCATCCTGAACGTGGTGCCTGAGCGCCTATTCATCAACCTGTTGGCGATCGATGAGGTGAAGGACCGCTGGCGGCTCCCACCAGCGCTACTGGAGCAGGCCTCCGTGGTCATCGACGAAACAGGCGAGCACGCCGGGCCGGCGGGCGGGAAGCCGCACTGAGCCGTGCGCCCCTCCCGGGCACATACGCAGGAGCCAGCGATGGAAATCACGACCGAGCAGGACGCCGCCATCATGCGGGTCCACGTCAGCGGCCGCCTCGATGGCCACTGGGCCGGGCACCTCACGCAGGCCCTGGACGAGCAGTTGCGCCAGGGCAACGACCGCGTATGTCTTCACATCGAGGGCCTGAGCTATGTGAGTTCGCTTGGTCTGCGCGTCCTGATCGGTGCCTACAACCGGTTCCGCTCGGTGAGCGGCAGCTTCTCGGTGACGGGTGCCACCGGCAACGTGCTCGAGGTGTTGCGGATGGCCGGCATGTTCGCGCTGCTCGACCAGTCGAGCGCGGTCGCGCCCGCCAAGGCTCCCGCGGCAGCGGTGGCGGCGGCGCCTGAGTCCGAGCGTGTGCTGCACGGTGCCGTGGCCTACGAGATTTTCCGTTTGGGCGAGTCGACGATGCGGGCTGCGGCCTTCGGTGATCCGGCGCGACTTGGCGCCGGTGGTTACGCCGAGTCCGATTGCCGCTCCCTGCCACTGGACGCGAGCGTCGTGGGGCTGGGACTGGGTGCTTTTGGCCAGGATTTCGCGGGTAATCGCGACCGTTTCGGCGAATACCTGACGGTCGCCGGAGCGGCGGCCTATCAGCCCTCGGGCGCTTCCAGTACCTGCGACACGCTGCTTACCGAGGGCGATTACGTGCCCGAACTGCAGGCGCTCTACGGGATGCGTTTCGAGGGCAGCTTCAGTCACCTGATCCGTTTCGAGCCCGCTTCGGAGGACGCGATGCCTGCGTTGTCCGATGTGGCGGCGTTCGCGCTGGAGAGGTCGGGTGCGGCGGCGGTGTGTCTGGTGTTTGCCGCCGAGACCGACGGCCTGGTCGGGGCGGTACTGCGGCGTTCGCCGGTGGCGGGCGAGATGCCCGCGGATCCCTTCGCATTTCCTGACGTGCGCGACTGGCTCTCGGTGGTGAACGAGCGCGCCCATGCGGGGCTTTCTGTGGTGGCCTGTGGCGCGGCAGCTGATCCGCTGCGGGCCGGTGAGCTCTCCGCGGGCTTGCGCGCGCAGCTGCGCCCCCTGGCTGCAGCTGATGGCCCCCTCGGTCATGTGCATGCGGCAGTGTTCCGCTACCGCCCGCTGCAACGCGGCAAAGTGGAGCTGGCTGCCACGCTGCGGCCTTTCTTCGAACACGATTCGCCCCAGGCCGTCGTGCACCTGCTGGCAGACGATCGCGAGGAGGGAACGATGGAGCAGACTCGCCTGCGTCGCGGCGTGTGCTGGGTGAGCCCCGTCACTGAGATCTCCGGAGGTGCGGCATGAGCCTGCTGCTCGGTGCACTCGGCATCGGTTCGGTGCTGGCCCTGCTCGCGCTGGGAATTTTTGTGAGCTTCCGGATCTTCGCCTTTCCCGACATGACCGCCGAGGGCAGCGTGACGCTGGGCGCGGCGGTGGCTGTCGCGATGCTGGTCGGCGGTCACGATCCTGTCACCGCCACGGTCGCGGCCACAGTGGCAGGTGCTTTGGCGGGCGCTCTCACGGGTGTGCTGCACACCCGGTTCCGGCTTAACGGCTTGCTGGCGGGCATCCTGGTGATGACCGCGCTCTACTCGATCAACCTGCACATCATGGGGCGCAGCAATCTGCCGCTCGGAGATGCGCCGGGCTTTGCCCGCTGGATCGGCAATATCTCGGCGCGCTTCGCGGACGCAGACGGCAGCGTGGAGCTCTTCGGGCGTGCGGCCTCGGCGCTGGATCTGTTCATGTTCGTTTTTGCCGCGCTGTTCGCGGGCCTCGTTTGCGGACTGCTGCACCTGTTTTTCCACACCGAGATCGGCGCGGCCATGCGCGCTACCGGGGATAACCCGCAGATGATCCGGGCGCTGGGGAGCAACGACGGTTTCCTTATCACCGCCGGTCTCGCGCTCTCCAATGCGCTGGTGGCTCTGGCCGGTGCGCTGCTCGCCCAGTACCAGGGTTTTGCCGACCTGCAGATGGGCATCGGGATGCTCGTCTGGGGCTTGGCCAGCGTGATCATCGGTGAGTCTCTTACGGGCTCGAACAAGTTCGGCTACCTGCTGATCGGTGCGATCCTCGGCTCGGTGCTGTTCCGCTTGCTGGTGGCGGTGGCCCTGCGCTGGGGGCTGGATCCGGCGGACCTCAAGCTGGTGACGGCGCTTTTCGTGCTGATTGCGCTGGTGGCACCCGGCTATGTCGGCAAGCTGCGCGCGCGTCTTGCCGGAGGCGCCGCCCATGCTTGAGATACAGGGCGTCTCCAAGACCTTCCATGCCGGCACCGTGAACGAGGTGCGATCGCTGCGCGACGTGAACCTGTCGATCGACGACGGTTCTTTCGTGGTGGTGATCGGCACCAACGGCTCCGGAAAATCGACCCTGCTGAACGCGGTGGCGGGGACCTTTTTCGTCGATACCGGTGTCATCCGCCTGGGCGAAACCGACCTCACATCCTGGCCCGAGCACCGTCGCGCCGCATTGATCGGCCGCGTATTCCAGAACCCGTTCAGCGGCACGGCGCCCAACCTGACGGTGGCGGAGAACCTGGCGCTTGCGGAGCGGCGCGGTTTGCGCCGCGGCATCGGTCGCCTGTTGCCCGGCGGTGCGCGCGAACGCATCCAGGCGGGCATCAAAGAGCTCGGCATGGGGCTGGAAGGGCGTCTCGACAATGCGATCGGCAGCCTCTCGGGCGGACAACGCCAGGCGCTCACGCTGTTGATGGCCACGACGCTGCGCCCGCAACTCCTGCTCCTTGACGAGCACACCGCCGCGCTCGATCCGCGCAGCGCCGACCAGATCGTGCGCATCACCGACCGCATCATCGCGCGCGACGGTCTTACCGCGATGATGGTCACGCACTCGATGCAGCAGGCCGTAACGTACGGTGACCGGCTGGTGATGATGCATCGCGGACAGGTGGTGCTGGATTTGCGTGGCGCTGAGAAGCGCCGCCTGCGCCCCGAGGATCTGCTGCAGCGCTTCGAGGAATTGCGGCGCTCGGATCTGGTGGATCCCGCCGTGGCCGACATGCTGCGCCGGCGTTACGTCTAGGGATTCAGCCGGCGCTGCGGCGGGCCAGCCTCACGGCCTTCGCGCAGGGCGCGAGCGCGTCGTGCCGGTTGCGCGCTAGGGATCTCCCGGCACAGGCTCGAGCCGAGCGTAGCGCAGCACCCACACCATCAGCAGTATCGAGAGCACCAGGTCCCCGAAGCTCGTGTAGTAGAGCCACATTGCCTTCGAGAGCCAGCTGGCCACAGCCCAGTTAGCCAGCGCCGATACCAGCCCGAGTATCGCCATGCCGAGCGTCAGTCGACGCGCGTCGAGCGGCTCGGGCATGTAGCGAAGCAGGCGCGCACCGAAGTAGCCACCGTTGTTGAAGAAGGCGTCGCCTGCCATCAGCAGGGCGATGAAACCACCCAGCAATGTGCTGCGCATCTTCACGGCCCAGTCGTCCTGGAACGCGAGCGCCAGACCCGCCGAGACGAGGAGTGTGAGGACACCGAAGAGTGCGAGTCCGCCCAGCAGGTCGACCTTCACAAAGCGCTGCGCCACCACCACGCCCAGGCCCGCCCCCGCCGTGATCAGCGCTGGAAGCGCGAGATCATCAGACAGGCTGCCTGCCACGAAAAACACCGCGGCGAGCCCTATATCTACCAGCAACGAGTGCTTGTTGCGCTGCCACTGCAGCGTGGGGTCTGATTGTTCGGTCATAGGGCTTCCGGCTTACTGCGTATGGGGTGATTATGGCGCATCATCCGGCGCCCTGGCATGTCACCGCTTTGGCGGCGATCGCGGCAGGCAGCCTCAAGGTGTCGATTGCGGTGACGCCTGCGCACGGACATGACACCATGCCGCCCCAAAGGAACGTGAAGGATGCGCCGGCACAAGCCGGAGGTTTTTCAGGCCTTGAACCATCAATTTTTCGCAGGGCATCACCATGAAACACATCCTCGCCATCACGCTTTGCCTGTTGGCATTGCCGGTTTTTGCGCAAGACGCGCCGTCGGGATTCCTCAGCGATTACACACGCCTTGAAAAGGAAGGCTCGATGTTTTCTCGCTATATGGGGTATGCCGCACCAGGCGCCAAGACAATCAATAAAACCCCGGTTGTCTACATATCGCCGCTGGTGCGATTCCCGCACGACGCCAAATTCGGCGATCTCGATGATGCCCTGGTGGACTCCGTACTCGCCTATACCGGAGAGCAGCTGCGCTCGCAGCTTGCCGTGCGCACGCGGGTAGTCGATGACAAGGCTGCAGCCGAACTCACCCTGGAAGTGGCGCTCACCGCCCTTTCGGCCCATCCCGCGGGCAAGACAGCGCTAGATCTGGTGCCCGTGCGCCTGATCACCGGCGCGGCCAAGACGGCGGTGAAGGGCAAGGATATGGACGCTACGGCCACGATTGAAATGCGTCTCAGCCAATCCGCACCGGAGACGATCCTGCGTGAATCCAGGCACGAACTGGTCGGCGACAGCATTGGCCGCTCGAAGAGCGAAGAGACCCACATGACCCTGGACGCACTGAAGCCCGCGCTCGACAAGTGGGTGGCTCTGGTGGTCGATCAAATCGCGCCCACCCACTGATCGGGAGACTATCCGGATGAAGCATTTGTTTTCGCTCGAGGGCAAGGTTGCGCTGGTCACCGGAGGCTCGCGCGGCATCGGCATGATGATTGCGCGCGGGCTGCTGGAGTACGGCGCCAAGGTCTACATCAGTTCGCGCAAGGCAGCCGTCTGCGAGGAGGCCTGTCGCACGCTCTCGGCCTACGGCGAGTGCGTCTCGCTGCCTGCAGACCTCTCGCGCCTCGATGAGATCGCCCGCGTCACGCAGGAGCTTGCCTTGCGTGAACCCTGCCTGCATGTCCTGGTGAACAACGCCGGTGTTACCTGGGGCGCGAAGGTCGGTGAGATGCCCGAAAAAGGCTGGGACAAGGTGATGGACACCAACCTGAAGGGTCTGTTCTTCCTCACGCAGGCGCTGCTGCCGCAGCTCGAAGCGGCCGGTACGGCGGAGGATCCCGCGCGCATCATCAACATCGGTTCCGTCGATGGCATTCAGGTCTCGATGTTCGATGCCCTCGCCTATGGCGCGAGCAAGGCGGGGCTGCATCACATGACGCAAACGCTGGCGAACCGCCTCGCTCGGCGGCACATCACGGCCAACGTCATCGCACCGGGCGGTTTCGAGACCGACATGATGGCTCCCATGCTGAACACCATCGGCGACCAGATCGTGGCCGGCGTTCCGCTAGGGCGGATGGGCCGTGCCGATGACATTGCGGGCGTGGCGGTGATGCTGGCCTCGCGCGCTGGTGCCTACATCACGGGTGCGATCATCCCGGTCGATGGGGGTGTGCTCGTACGGTGAGCCGGCCGCGGTGATTGGATAGCAGATGCGCTGCCGCGTGCGCTACCAGCGCGCCTGCAGCCGCTCCAGCCCACGGAACAGGAAGCCCGCGCGCCACGCGGGATCGCGCGTGTCCACGCGCAGTTGCGGCAGCCGCCGCGTAAGCGCGGTGAAGGCTACTTCGCCCTCGGCCCGCGCGAGTTCCGCACCCACGCAAAAATGTATGCCGCCGCCGAAACTGAGCGGCTTGTGCGGTGCGCGGCGGATATCGAAGGTTTCGGCGTCCGGCAGCACTGCCGGATCGCGGTTGCCTGCGGACAGTATCGCGAGCACCCGCTGGCCCTTGCGGATCGGCGTGCCGCGGATCACGGTGTCTTCGAGTGCGGTGCGGTAGGTCGCCTGCAGCGAGGACTCGTAGCGCAGGATCTCCTCCACCGCCTGCCGTGCCAGCGCCGGCTCGCGGCACAGCAGCTCCCATTGCTCCGGGAAACGCTGCAGCGTGAGCAGCCCGTTGCCGATCATGTGCGCGGTGGTCTCGAAGCCGGCGCCGAAGAGCCCGATCACCACGGTGGAGAGTTCCTCCCGGGAGAGCCGGGCGTTACCGTCACGGGCGTTCACCAGCGCGGTGGTGAGATCGTCGCGCGGTTCCCTGCGGCGCTGCTCGAAGATGCCGTCGAAGTAGTCGGTCAGAAAGTCTATTTGCGCATCGGCGTGTGCGAGTTCCGCCGGTGCCAGTGCCCGTGTCTCGAAGACAATGAAGGAATCGGCGATCGCCTGATTCAGTTTGCCCAGCGTTTCTTCGCTCACCTCGTGCGCGGCGATGCCGAGCATGTCGCACATCACGCGGGTGGGCAGGCGGTAGGCGAAGTCGTGGATCACGTCCATGCTGCCGCGGGGCTCGAGTTCGTCCAGCAGTTGCTCGGTGATGGCGGCGATGCGCGGGCGCATGGCGGTGATGCGGCGCGCGTCGAGCGCCTGCACCACGAGCTTGCGCAGGCGTGTGTGATCGGGCGGGTCCCGCATCACGAAAACTTCCGAGAGCCAGCGATATGACGAGTGCGCGAGCACATCAAAGCCGGGCTCGTAGAAGAGCGCGATGTTGGCGACGAAATCGCCCTGCCCAAAGACCTCCGCGCGTACCACGTCGCGGGCGTCCTCGTAGCCCGTGACCACCCAGAAGCCGAGATCCGACCAGTGCACGGGATCGTTGTCACGGAGCCAGCGGAAGCGCGGATAGGGATCGACGCGCAGTTCGGGGTCTGCGGGGTCGAAGGAATAGGTGCGTGTCATGGTGAAGATGCGAAAGCAGGGAGGGGGAATAGAAGCCCCGCGCGCCGGACGGCGCACGGGGCAGGTCGACATCAGAAGTCGTAACCGACCGTGAGGCCGTAGGTGCGCGGCGGCATCATCGAGCCCACGCGTACCTGGCCATAGAGCGGCGCGGTCACGATGTTGTTCGCGATCACGTCCTCGTCGGCCAGGTTGCGGCCCCAGGCGGTGGCGTTCCAATGCTCGTCTGCGGAGGCCCAGGAGATGCTGGCGTTCCACATGGCGTAGGAGTCCTGCACGGCGTCCTGGTTGTTGAACTCGGTGAAAAACACCTCGTCCTGCCAGTTCACATCGGTGCGCAGACGCAGGCTGCCCGAATCGCCAAGGGCTACGTCGTAGTTCACGCCCAGGCGGAAGGAGTTCTCGGGGGCGTTCGGCAGGTTGTTGCCCTTCAGGTCGCGGATCTCGCCGCCGGCGCGGTAGTCGCCCTGCAGGAACTCTTCAAACTCGGCCTGCAGATGCGTGGCGAAGAAATCCACCGAGAAGGCGTCGGTGAGTTGCGCGCTGCCCTCGATCTCGATGCCGGTGTTCTCCGCCTTTGCAGCGTTCACCGTCTCGACGATGCTCTGGTCGTTCACGAAGCCGACCTGGAGATCCTTGTAGTCGTAGTAGAACACGGCGGCCGACAGATAGAGTTTGTCGTCCATGAAGCGCGACTTGATGCCGGCTTCCCAAGCGGTCACGTACTCGGGGTCGATCACCTCGTTCTGGCTGCCGACGTTGATCACGCCGGACTTGAAGCCCTCGGTGTAGCTCGCGTAGAGCAGGGCGCCCGAGTCAGTGGTGTACTCGAGTTTCACCATCGGGGTGACGTCGTCCCAGTCCTTCTTGCGGTCGGTGGGGATGTTCACGCCGATCGCGTCGAAGATGAAGGCCCCGGTGCCGGTGCGCTCCTCGTAGTTCCAGCGGGCGCCGGCGGTGAGCGCCAGTTTGTCGGTCAGTTCGTAGCGGATCTGGCCGAAGAGGCCGTAAGCGGTGATGTCTACATCGCCGTTCTGCCAGTAGTTGCCGCCCTCGAAGAAGTCAGCGGGCAGACCGAACAGCAGGCCAAGGTTCTTCAGCGGCACTTTCACGCTGCCGTAGAGTTCCTCGTCGAAAGCCATCGCGCCGAACAGGAGGTCATAGCGATCGCAATCGAAGTTCAGGGTGAACTCCTGGCTGAGCGTCTTGGACTCTTCCTCGTAGTTGTTCTGGCCGAACATCCACACATCCGAGACGTCGAGATCGTCTACCTGGAGACGCTCGAAATCGTGCCAGGAGCTAATGGACTTCAGCGACCAGCCGCCGCCGATGTCGTAGTCGATCACGGACGTGGCGGCAGAGCCCTTGCGGTCGTTGGTCGCTTCCTGATCGGAGTAGATGTCGCGCAGGTCACCGATGTCCGTGCCCGGACCCTTGATGTCGAAAATGGTCTTGCCACCCAGCAGGT
>CAJADV010000628.1 GCA_903938575.1 uncultured Gammaproteobacteria bacterium | reverse complement strand
GGCATCGGTTCCGACACGCTGGTGATCGAGGGTGCAGAGAGTCTCGCCGGTTGCGAGCATACGGTGATCCCCGATCGTATCGAGACCGGCACCTTCCTGGTGGCCGCAGCCGCGACGCGCGGGCAGGTCCGGCTCGAGGGCACCCGCGCCGACCTGCTGGAGGCGGTGTTGGTGAAACTTGCCGAGGCGGGCGCCCGCATCGAGCAGGGTCCCGGCTGGATCTCGCTGGACATGGAGGGACGTCGGCCCCGTGCCGTCAGTTTGCGTACCGCCCCCTATCCGGGCTTTCCCACGGATATGCAGGCTCAGTTCACGGCCATGAACGCCGTGGCCGAGGGCACTTGCACCATGACCGAGACTATTTTCGAGAACCGGCTGATGCAGGTCCAGGAGATGCAGCGCATGGGCGCACACATTTCCATCGAGGGTCACACGGCGATCATCGAAGGGCAGCCTGGTCTCAAGGGCGCGCCGGTGATGGCCTCTGATCTGCGCGCCTCAGCCGCGCTCGTGATCGCCGGATTGGTTGCATCGGGCGAGACGGAAGTCGATCGCATTTATCACATCGATCGCGGCTATGAGCGTATCGAGGAAAAATTCCGCCAGCTCGGTGCGGATATCCGCCGCGTGAAGTCATGAGCGAGGCGAGCCCACCGGTCACGCTGGCGCTCACGCGCGGGCGCATCCTCGATGACTGCCTGCCGTTGCTTGCGCGGGCCGGCATCGTGCCCGAGGAAGATCCCGCCCGCAGTCGCAAGCTGGTCTTCCGCACCAGCGAGCCGGGCATCCGCCTGCTTGTCCTGCGCGGCTCGGACGTGCCCGTCTACGTCCGCCACGGCGCGGCCGACGCGGGCGTGGTAGGGCGCGATGTGCTGATGGAAGCGGGCAGCGATGGTCTCTACGAGCCGCTTGATCTCGGTATCGCGCGCTGCCGTCTGATGACGGCGGGAATGGTTGGCAGCCCGGAGCCCGGATCGCGGGTGCGGGTCGCCACCAAGTTCGTGAACATCGCCCGGCGCTTCTACGCGGCCAAAGGTATCCAGGCCGACATCATCGAGCTCTCGGGCGCCATGGAACTCGCGCCCGTGCTGGGTCTCGCCGAGCGGATCGTCGATATCGTCGATACCGGCAACACGCTCCGTGCCAACGGCCTCGAGGCGCTGGAAACCATTGCCGAGGTGAGCGCGCGCCTCATCGTCAACAAGGCGGCCATGAAGCTGCGCTCGGAGGCTCTGAAGGCCCTGGTCGCGCGCTTCGCAGCGGTCATGGACAGGGCGCCGTGATCCGTCGACTCGATGCCAATGCAGCGGGTTTCGAAGACGCATTCGCCGCCTTGCGTGCCGCCGATGCGGGTTCCGACCCGGAGCTCGTGCGGGGCGTCACCGCCATCATTGCCGATGTTCGCGCACGCGGGGATGCCGCGCTGCTGGAATACACCAACCGCTTTGACCGACGCAGCGTCACCGAGGCCGCACTTCTCGAGGTGCCGGCCACGGAGCTGGCCGCGGCGCGCAACCGCTTGCCCCGGCGGCTCCGCGAGGCGCTGGAGGCTGCGGCCCGGCGCATCGAGTCCTATCACCAGCGCCAGCGCCAGGAATCCTGGGAGTACCTGGACGAGCACGGCACCCTGCTTGGTCAGCGCATCACGCCAATCGATCGCGCCGGCGTCTATGTGCCCGGCGGCAAGGCGAGCTATCCCTCGTCGGTGTTGATGAACTGCCTGCCCGCGCGGGTTGCGGGCGTCGGCGAGTTGGTGATGACCGTGCCCGCTGCGGGTGGTGAGTTGAGCGATGCAGTACTCGCCGCAGCCCACATTGCCGGCGTGGACCGCGTGTTCACGGTGGGTGGCGCGCAGGCCATTGCCGCCCTTGCCTATGGCACCACCTGCATTCCGCAAGTCGACAAGATTGTAGGTCCCGGCAACGCCTGGGTGGCTGAGGCGAAGCGCCAGGTCTTCGGGCAGGTGGGGATCGACATGATCGCCGGCCCGTCGGAGATCGTCGTGGTCTGCGACGGCGGGACGGATCCCCGCTGGATCGCGCTCGATCTTTTTTCGCAGGCCGAACACGATGAGGCTGCCCAGGCTGTCCTGATCAGCCCGGACAGCGCATTTCTCGATAAGGTTGCCGATGCCATCGAGCGTCTGCTGCCCACGATGGACCGGCGCGCCATCATCGGCCAATCGCTGGCTGGGCGCGGTGCGCTGGTACAGGTGCGCGACCTTGAGCAGGCCGCAGAGCTCTGTAACCGACTGGCACCGGAACACCTCGAATTGTCGGTTGAGGATCCCGGGCCCTTGCTCGCGCGCATTCGGCATGCCGGGGCGGTGTTCCTCGGACGTCACACGGCCGAGGCCATCGGGGATTACTGCGCGGGTCCCAGTCACGTACTGCCCACTTCCGGCACGGCACGATTTTCCTCGCCGCTAGGCGTGGCTGATTTCCAGAAGCGCACCTCCCTGATTGGCTGCTCGCCTCGCGGCGCGGCGGTGCTTGGAGCCATCGCACACGAACTCGCTCTGGCCGAGGGCCTGCAGGCACACGCGGAGTCCGCGGCGGCGCGCCATGACCGGCCGGGGGAGTCGTCGTGAGTCGCGATGCCGGCGAACTGGTGCAGCAGCTGGTGCGCGAGGATATCCGCCGCGCTCCTGCATATCATGTGCAGGACTCCCGCGGGCTCGTGCGGCTCGATCAGATGGAGAGCCCCTACGGCTGGACGCCCGAGCTGCGGGAGGCGCTTTTCGCGCGCATTGCCGCAGTCGAGATCAACCGCTATCCCGACCCCCGCGCTTGCGCGACCCAGCGGCAGATCCGCGAGGCCTTCGGTATCCCCGGGCGCTGGAGCCTGATGCTCGGTAACGGCTCCGATGAGCTGATCCAGATTCTGATGATGGCCATCGCCGCGCCGGGTGGCTCCGTTCTGGCGCCAGGGCCCACCTTCGTGATGTTCCGCAACATTGCCGGATGGTTGGGCCTGCCTTACCACGAAGTGCCGCTTGACCCGGGGTTTGAGCTGGATCTCGCGGCGATGTCCAGCGCCATCGACACCCATCGACCGCGACTGGTTTTTCTCGCCTGTCCGAACAATCCCACCGGCAACCTTTTCGATAAAACCTCGCTGGAGGGCGTGCTGGAGGCGGCTCGTGATGCCGTTGTCGTGGTGGACGAAGCCTACTGGGCTTTCAGTTCCCGCGATCATCTCGACTGGCTCGATCGGTACCCCAACCTCCTGATCATGCGCACGCTCTCGAAGCTGGGGCTCGCGGGTATCAGGCTTGGTTTTCTGATCGGCCACCCGGCCTGGATCGATCAGCTCGACAAGTTGCGTCTTCCCTACAACATTGGTGTGCTGCATCAGGCGGCAGCGGAGGTCGCGCTGCAGCACTTCGATGTCCTGCGTGGGCAGACCCGGCAGATCACGGCAGAGCGCGCTCGCCTGGCAACTCGTCTGGCTGCTGATGCGAGGCTGCACCTGTGGCCGGGCGAGGCCAATTTCCTGCTGGTGCGCGTGCTGAACGGGCGGGCCAGGGATGTCCACGCCGGCATGATCCGTCGGGGTGTGCTGGTCAAGTGTCTGGACGGCGGTCATTCGCGGGTCGCGGGTTGCCTGCGCCTTGGCGTGGGAACGGTTGCCGAGAACGCGTTGATGCTCGAGGCGCTGGACGGCGCCTTGGCCGAATGCTCTGGCTGAGTCTCTTCAGTGAATCGGGCGCCGCCCGACCACGCCTTTCAGTTCTAGCCGCCCCTCGCCGCGCAGCACGTCGAGGCTGAAGGCGTCACCCGGCGCCATGAGCCCGATACGCAACATCGCGCTGCGTCCCTCGTCCGCGGGCTGGCCGTTGATCCCGATCAGGAGATCTCCAGGCTGCAGCCCGGCCTTGGCGGCGGGGCTGCCGACATCAACATCACTCACTACAAGGCCCGCTCGTGGGCCTTCCGGGAGGCTTAGTCGCGCGGGCATGCCTTGCACGGACACGCCCAGCCAGCCGCGTATCACTTCCCCGTGCTGGACGATGTCCTGCAGTACCTTGGTGGCAGAATCGGCGGGAATGGCGAGTCCGATACCTTGCGAACCCCCCGAGCGGGAGTAAATCGCCGTGTTGATGCCAAGCAGATTGCCCGCGGCATCGATCAGCGCACCTCCCGAGTTGCCCGGGTTGATGGCGGCATCCGTCTGGATGAAATTCTCATAGGCGTTCAGTTGCAGCCCGAAGCGGCCCAAGGCACTGACGATGCCCTGCGACACGCTCTGCTCGAAGCCGTAGGGATTGCCTATCGCCAGCACCACGTCGCCGACCCGTGCTGCCGCGGGATCTCCAACCGGGATCGGCTGCAGATCAGGCAGCTCTATGCGCAGCACTGCAAGATCGGTTTCGGGGTCCGAGCCGATCACCTTTGCCAGCGATTCCCGCCCGTCCGCCAGCAGCACTAGGATCTCGGTGGCGCCGGAAATGACGTGGTTGTTGGTGAGGAGGTAGCCATCGGTGGACATGATCACTCCCGAACCAAGGCTGCGCTGGATGCGTTCGCGCTGGGGCGCGGGGCTGCGCCTGAAGAACTGCTGGAACAGAGGATCGTCCATCAATGGGTGGTAGGGGCTGCGCACCACCTTGCTCGTGTAGATGTTCACAACGGCCGGCGAGGCGCGGCTTACGGCCTCGGCCCATGATGATGTAGCTGGCGGGCGGCTGCTTGGTGGTGTCACATGGAGTACCAGCAACGCCGCCAGCAAGCCTGCTGCGATCGCCCAGCCCAGAGATTGCCAGCGCATGGTCAGACGTCGTGGTCCCGATCGATGCTGTCCGCCCCGTCGCCAGGAACCGGACGCGCATAGTCAAGCGGGGGATTGACCGATGCTGCAATGGTATTTCTGGCGCCGGAGCCAGACAGGCTGGTGAGCAGAGGAGTATCCCCTGCAGCCGGTGTGCAGAGCGACATTGCGCCCTGGGCCAGATGGCTGTGGAGATCGCGGTAGTCCTCGGTGAGGCGGTTGACGCGATCTGCAGTGCCGCGAAAGTGGTCGGTGATCTGGCGGCGATACGCATCGAGTGTCGCCTCGCTCGCGCTCAATTGCGCCTCCGCCTCGCGCAGCTTCCGCTCGGAGGGGTCGAGGGCGATACGCAGCAGCCAGCCGGCGGCGGCGCCTGCCGTGACGCAGCCAGCGGCGGTGAGCCAGAAAGCGAGTGCGCTGAACACCGGAGACTCCTTGTCGGAAGACCAGCCAAAGTATAACCACGCGCATCCCGCCATCGTTAGCTGCTCGCAGCCTGCTGCGGCATATTGCGGTTGCGACCGCGGTGGGGGGCTGGCTACAGTTCCGCGCCGTCGCCCTCAGGTCCCCCAAATGCAGAGAAGCCCTCTCGAACGCTACCGCGCGGAGCTCGAGCGGCCAGGCTTCGTCCATGATCCTGCCCAGGAGCGCGCGGTGCTGGCGCTGCAGCATCTGTGGGAGGCGCTGGTGGATCGCCCGGGTCCGGGCCCTTTGCGACGTCTTTTCGCTGCATTGGGCGGGGACCCGGCCGGCGGCCGGGAGCCGGTGCGCGGGTTGTACCTGTGGGGTGGTGTCGGTCGCGGCAAGACCCATCTCATGGATCTTTTTTTCGAGAGCCTGCCTTTCGAGTCGAAGCAGCGCACGCACTTCCACCGTTTCATGCAGCAGGTCCACCACCAGTTGCGTGAGCTCACGGGGCAGAAAAACCCGCTCCGGATCGTTGGCGAACGCATCGCCGCCACCACCCGCGTGCTCTGCTTCGACGAATTTTTCGTGGCGGACATCACCGATGCCATGCTGCTCGCGGGCTTGCTCCATGAGTTGTTTGCCCGCGGCGTGACACTGGTGGCTACCTCCAACGTGGAGCCGACCAATCTGTATCGGGACGGACTCCAGCGGCAGCGCTTCCTGCCTGCGATCGCGCTGCTGGAGCGCCACACGGAGGTCCTGAACGTCGACGGCGGCATCGACCACCGTTTACGGCTGCTGGAACAAGCGGAGTTGTACCACTGCCCCCTCGATGACGGTGCCGATGCCAGTCTCGCGAGGAGTTTCGCCAGCCTTGCACCCGAGGCCGGACGGGAAAACGTGGCCATCGAAGTCGAGGGCAGGCCGATCCGCGTGCGCAGGCTCGCCGAAAACGTGGCGTGGTTCGACTTTGCCGAGCTGTGCGAGGGGCCTCGCAGCCAGAACGATTACATCTGGCTCGCCCGGGAGTTCCCGGCGGTCCTGCTGGGTAGCGTGCCGGTGCTCGATTCATCGCGCGACGATGCAGCCCGGCGGCTGGTCAATCTGGTCGACGAGTTCTATGATCGCAGCGTGAAGCTGGTGGTGTCGGCAGCGGCGCCACCTTCCGGGCTCTACACCGGGTCGAGACTTGGTTTCGAGTTCCAGCGTACGGCGAGCAGACTGATCGAGATGCAGTCGCACGAGTACCTGGCCCGGGCGCATCGGCCATGAAGCGTGAATTTTGCCGGCGCGCGATTGCCGCGCGGAAAATCCATGGTGTAACATTCGCACCCTTTTACGGGGTCATCCCCCTTCAGGCTGGCTGGGCAACATGAAGACGATTTCTACACGACCGAGCGACGTAGACCACCAGTGGTTTGTTGTCGATGCGAGCGGCAAGACCCTTGGCCGTATCGCCACCGTCATCGCCGCTCGCCTGCGTGGCAAGCACAAACCCGAGTTTACCCCTCACGTCGACACTGGCGATTTTATCGTTGTGGTTAACGCCGAGAAAGTCCATGTGACCGGTAACAAAGGGCGTGACAAGATTTATCACCACCACACCGGCCACCCGGGCGGCCTTCGCAGCATCACCTTCGATAAGCTCATGGCCCGGGCTCCGACCCGCGCCATCGAGAGCGCTGTGAAGGGTATGCTGCCCAAGAATCCGCTGGGTCGCGCAATGGCGCGCAAGCTGAAGGTTTATGCAGGCGCAGAACACCCGCATGCGGCGCAACAGCCGCAAGCACTCGAGATCTGAAGGAAACCACATGGCTGCCACGCAGTATTACGGGACCGGACGCCGCAAGACCGCCACCGCGCGCGTTTTTCTTACCCAGGGTCGCGGAGCGATCTCGGTTAATCACAAGCCCCTCGACAAGTATTTCGGGCGGGAAGTGGCTCGAATGATTGTCCGCCAGCCGCTTGAGTTGGTCGGCTTGGGCGAAAAATTCGACATCAACGTCTCCGTAAAAGGCGGCGGCAGTTTCGGCCAGGCAGGCGCGATCCGCCATGGCATCACCCGAGCCCTCATTGAATACGACGAAACCTTGAAGAGTCGCCTGCGCCAAGAGGGCTACGTCACCCGCGACGCACGTGAGGTGGAGCGTAAGAAAGTTGGTTTGCGCAAGGCGCGCAAGCGTCCGCAATACTCCAAGCGCTGATCGAGCGCAGTCGCGCCAGCCGCGATGCCGCCACCAAGACGCCCGGCCCTCCAAGCGGAGCGCCGGGCGTCTCGTTTGAGGGCTTGCGCGAGTCTGCGCAGAGAGTCCGATTTCCTTGTCAGTTCGTAGTAAATTCTTTAGCATTCGCGGCGCTCCAAGGAGCGCGTCAAGCCTGTGCCCGAGCCCTCAACGGTCTGGAGAATATCCCGCGTGAGCAATCAAGTCGTGAACAAGGGCAGGCGGCAATTTCTGACCGCCGCAACCGCGACCGTGGGTGCGGCCGGTGCTGTCGGCATCGCCACTCCCTTTCTTGGATCCTGGAATCCCAGCGCCAGGGCGAAAGCCGCAGGCGCCCCCGTCAAGGCTGACATCAGCAAGCTCGAGGCCGGCCAGATGGTTGTGGTCGAGTGGCGTGGCAAGCCGGTGTATGTAGTGCGTCGTACCCCCGAGACGCTCGAGGCTCTTGCCGGTCACGACGCCATACTTCGTGACCCGCAATCCACACAGTCCGTTCAGCCGAAGTACGTCGACAGCCGGAATCGCGCCATCAAGGCGGAGATTCTGGTGCTGCTCGGGCTGTGCACCCACCTTGGATGCGCCCCGAAGTACCGCCCTGAAGTCGGCGCTGCGGATCTCGGTGGTGAGACCTGGCTTGGCGGCTTTTTCTGCCCCTGCCACGGCTCCAAGTTCGATCTGGCGGGACGGGTGCTGCTCGGGGTCCCCGCCCCCTATAACCTCGAGGTTCCCCCGTATTCGTTCGAGGGCGATAACGTGATCGTGATCGGCGTCGACCAGGAGGCAGCGTAATGGGCAGGCTTGTCGCACTGAGGGACTGGGTTGATGCGCGCCTGCCGATCATGCGCGCGTGGGATACCCATATGGGTAAGTACTACGCGCCGAAGAATTTCAACTTCTGGTACTTCTTTGGCGTGCTCTCGCTGGTGGTGCTGGTCAACCAGCTGCTGACAGGCCTCTGGCTCACGATGAGTTTCGAGCCTTGGCGGAGCGTGCATTCGCCTCCGTCGAGTACATCATGCGTGATGTGGAATACGGATGGCTCATCCGCTACATGCATTCCACGGGCGCCTCGGCCTTTTTCGTCGTCGTTTATCTGCACATGTTCCGGGGGCTGATCTACGGCTCCTACCGCAAGCCGCGCGAGTTAATCTGGGTTTTCGGTTGTGCCATCTATCTCGCCTTGATGGCGGAAGGTTTCCTCGGGTATGTGCTTCCGTGGGGCCAGATGTCCTATTGGGGCGCCCAGGTGATCATCTCGCTGTTCGGCGCGATCCCGGTGGTAGGCGAGGACATCGTGCAGTGGATCCGCGGTGATTACCTGATTTCGGGTATCACGCTTAACCGTTTCTTTGCACTCCACGTGGTGGCCGTGCCCCTCATCCTGCTTGGTTTGGTGGTGCTCCACCTCCTTGCGCTGCATGAAGTCGGCTCCAACAATCCCGATGGCGTCGACATCAAGAAAAAGAAAGACGCTAACGGCGTGCCGCTAGATGGCGTGGCCTTTCACCCCTACTACACCGTTCACGACCTCATGGGCATTTCGGTGTTCCTGTTCGTGTTCTGCACGATCATCTTTTTCCTGCCCGAGATGGGGGGCTACTTCCTCGAGTACGCCAACTTCGAGGAGGCCAACGGCCTGAAGACGCCGCTGCATATCGCACCGGTGTGGTACTACACGCCCTTCTACTCGATGCTCCGCGCTGTCACCGTTGATATAGGCCCCCTTACGGCCAAGTTCCTCGGTTTCATCACGATGGGTTCGGCCATAGCCATTCTCTTCGTGCTGCCGTGGTTGGATCGCAGCCCGGTCAGGTCGATGCGGTACAAGGGCAGCATCAGCCGGGTAGCCATTCTTGTTTTCGTCGCGGCCTTCGTGATCCTCGGCGTGCTGGGTGTCAGACCGCCAACGCCCGAACGCACCGCGCTCGCGCAGTTCTGCACCCTGATTTATTTCTCGTTCTTCCTGCTGATGCCCTTCTACACATCAATGGAGAAGACCAAGCCTGAGCCTGTGCGCGTCACGATGGATGGCGGGATGGGCTTCTGGAAGACGCTCGGGGCCGTGCTGGTGGTAGCACTTCTTATCGTCGTGCCGCTGAAAGCAGTCGGTTCCGAGGCAGAGAAGTCATGCGGTACCGTCGAGTGCGATCACTTCGTGCCGGCGCTGAGTGATCAGGCGTCGCTGCAGCGCGGCGCCAAGTACTTCGTCAGTTATTGCATGGGCTGCCATTCGATGAAGTACGCCCGGTATGAGCGAACCGCCACTGACCTCGGTATTCCCCTCCCGCTGGCTCAGGAAAACCTGATCTTTGACGATGCAAAGATCGGTGACCTCATGTACAACGCCATGCCGGCCAAACTGGGCAAGACCTGGTTTGGCGCAACCCCACCGGATCTCACGCTGATTTCGCGCGCCCGCTCGCCGGAGTACATCTACACCTATCTGCGCAATTTCTATCGCGACGACTCACCGTCGCGGGCGTGGGGAGTCAACAATCGCGTATTCAAAGATGTGGCTATGCCCCACGCGCTACTCGAACTTCAGGGGCTGCCCGAGTGCGCGCCCGGTCCTGTTTTCAGCCACAATGGTGGCGTAAAGCGTGACCCCCTCACGGGTGAGGATCTTCTTGAGGACCCCTGCGGGCGTCTGGTGGTCAAGAAGGCTGGCATGATGAGCTCGGATGAGTTCGATGCGGCGGTGGGCGATCTCACGAGTTTTCTGGCGTACGTCTCGGAGCCCATGGCGCTGCAGCGCCAACGCCTCGGCGGGTACGTGTTGCTGTTCATCTTCGTATTTGGTGTGTTCAGCTTCCTGCTCAATCGGGAGTACTGGAAAGACGTGCACTGAGCCGCGCCTGAAGCGCAGCGGGGATAGTAAATGCCTGATCGCCGGGAAATACGCGCAGTCCTCGCCAAGCGCTCGGTTATGACGCTTTTCTCGGATGCGAGCGATCACTACAGTCACCGGCTGCGCATTGTCCTCGCAGAGAAAGGCGTCACAGTCGATCTGTTCGACGTCGACCCCCGCGAATACCCTGCCGAACTCGCCGAGTTGAACCCTTATTGCAGCCTGCCGGTGCTTGTGGATCGTGAACTCGTCCTCTACGAGTCCCGGGTCATCATGGAGTATCTGGACGAGCGCTATCCCCATCCGCCTCTGATGCCGGTCTATCCGGTGGCCCGCTCCGGGAGCCGTCAACTCCTGTACCGCGTTGAAAGGGACTGGTGCAGCAGGGCGGACAAGATCGCTAACGCGCGCAACTCCGACAAGATTTCGTCCGCGGCGCGCACGGAGCTTGCGGAGGAACTTATTTCAGTGGCGCGTGTGTTCGGCGATCGACCGTTTTTCATGAGTGATGATTTTTCGCTGCTCGACTGCTGTATTGCAGCACTGCTCTGGCGACTTCCCATCCTCGGGATCAACATTCCCCTGACACGACAGACCAAACCGCTTCATGACTACATGGACAGGATGTTCTCGCGGGCCTCGTTCCTGGAGAGCCTGAGCCAGTCTGAACGGGAGATGCGTCGCCGTTGAGCCCTTGCCGGCTACGACCCCAACCGCCATGAAATCCAGTCGTCCCTACCTCGTGCGAGCCCTCTACGACTGGATTGTCGACAACGGATGCACGCCTTTCGTGCTGGTTGATGCCCATCGCAGCGGTGTTGAGGTTCCCCAGCAGTACGTCAAGAACGGCGAGATTGTTTTGAACGTCTCACCCGGTGCCGTGGCGAACCTGCTGATGTCAAATGACGATTTGCGCTTTCGAGGGCGCTTTGGTGGTGTGCCCGTGGAGATCGTCGCACCGATGGCTGCCATCCTTGGCATCTACGCACGCGAGAATGGGCAGGGCATGGTTTTCGAGCCTGAGACGCCCGGCTCGCCGCCACCCGGCGACGGCCCCGAGTCTACGTCTCCCTCTGGCAGGCCTAGCCTGCGCGTTGTGAAATAGGGCCATCGCCCTCAGCCGCTGCCGAAGATCTCCTGCTCTAGCAGTTCCGCCAGACAGTTCAGCACGAGCAGCTGGCACTCGGTGGCTCGCGTGGGCTCCTCGGCAGGGATGCGTATTTCTATGTCCCCTTCGCCCGGTAACTGGAGCTGCTCCTGTCCTGACATGCTTGCCAGCAGGATCACCCGTGCTCGACGTCCCTGCGCTGCACGCACCGCACTGGCGAGACTCGTGCCTGAGGCGCCGGCTACCAGCAACACCGTGTCCCCGGGCGCGGCCAGAGCCTGCACCTGGCGGGCAAGTGCGTCGGAATGCCCGTAGCCCTCAGCGATTGCTCCCAGAGTTGCCGCATCGCTGCCGATCAGGATCACGGGAAGTGCTGGCCGCTCCATGCTCAGTCGGCTGAGCAACGCGGCGCAAAACAGCTGCGCCAACGCACACCCTGTGCCGGTGCCGCCCGCGATCAGCCTTTTATCGCTGAGCAGGGTGTCCTGCATTGCCGCTGCCGCCGCTCTGAGTGCCGGCTGCAGCACATCGAGTGAGCGATACACCGTGTCCACGTGCCCCGTGAACCAGAGCTGCACGGGATCATCAAGATCATCCATCCGGTCACTCCTGCGCGTCTGCGCCACGGATCCAGCGAATCATCGGGCCATCCTCAAGTCCGCCATCGAGCGTCACGACATCGATGCGTGCGTGGCTGTTGCAGCGCGATCGTCGCAGCCACAGCTCGGCCGCCCTCCGGACGCGCCGCAATTTGCCCGCGCTCACACTTTCGGCAGCACTACCGAAGCGGCTGCTCCGGCGCTGCCGTACCTCAACGAACACGACCGTTGTGCCATCTCGCATGACGAGGTCTATCTCTCCGAGACGACAGCGGAAGTTGCGCTCAAGCAGCCTGAGGCCCGCCTGCTGCAGCAGGACTAGGGCTCTGTCTTCGGCAGCGCGTCCGATCTCTGCGGGGCTGGCGCCCCCTCCGGTCTCCATGTCGTCTCTCCGTCCGTGGATGAGGCTTGTTGCGGGCCGGTGCGCGGCAGTTCGCTGCGCGCTTGCCCTGAGTTGAAGATGTACCAAGTGCCCTTGCGATGCAGGCGCCGTTGGGTGTCGACGCTCAGTTCGCCTGTCGCTCCGCCGAGTCCTCCCGCCTGCGCGCGCGCCAGAAGACCCACGCGTGACTGCAAGCGGCATGCGTCCGCCCCCAGAGCTATCAATCTCTCCGCGGGACCGTGCTGGGTGGCTGTGGTCGTGCGTAGCCCTCGCTCCGCATCAGAGAACCAGGGCATATCGACAAAGCGCAGATTCTCGAGGTCGAGATCATTCTCGCGATTTGCTCCGCCGCCATTGCTCAGGCTTATGCCTTCGACCGGGATATCTCCCGCGTACAGGAACGGAAGCATCGCCCGTATCGAGCGTGCTGCAGCAGGCTCCGCCACCATGACGATCAGCTCCACATCTGCGCGCCGGCGCGGCTCGATCTCAAGTTCCAGCCCCAGCAGCCGCCCCAGCGTCTCCGAGCGCTCCCGGCTGCTATCGAGCAGCATGGTGCGCTCCAGTGTCAGGCGATAGTCATTCAGGTCGCCCAGATAAAGCGTGTCTATCACCACGCCTCCCGACGCGCGCCACGTCTGGGCGAAGTCCTCTGCCAGATGGCGTGAACGCGGCGCTGCATCGGCTAGGATCACGGCCCGCGTTCGCCCGGCGTGATGTGCATCGCTTGCGAGTTGGCGGATCTCGTCGGCCGGGTCGATACCGAACTGGAATACCTGCGGAATGGACGCGGTGGATGTCTCGAGAAAATTAAGCGCAAGCGTAGGGACTGAGGCGGGCACGCTGCTCTGGAGAACCGCAAGCTCTTCTTTCAACAGCGGGCCAATTACGAGATCCACACCGTCGGCCGTGATTTGTCGGTAAGCGGCTGCGAAGCCCTCTGGCGTACCGCCGGTATCGAGCACCGCCACCGATGGCGATTTTTCGCCAGCGGCTACTTGCCGGTAGTGTTCTGCGAGGTAGCCTTGAAGCACGGCCTGCCCGCTCCCTGCCGCGCGCCCACTGAGCGGCAGCAACAGGGCTACGCGCTCCGGCGTTGCGATATCAGCGGCGAACTCGCCCGCAAGCTGCGCGGCACTGTCTGTAAAAGCCGCGATCCGCAAATAGCGTTGCTTCCATGCCTCGAGCCGTTGGCGCTGCTCGCCTGGCGAGAGGCGGATGTCGCGCAGGATGGCGGAGAGCTCCAGCCAGCCGCGCCAGTCATCACTCGCCGCGTGTGCGGTCTCGCGTTCAAGTTCTCCCAAGCCCACATCGGCCAGGCTGAGCAGCAGTTTTTCGGCATTGGCCATGCGGTCCGTGTCCGCTGCAAGCCAGGGTTGCAGGTCCGCCCACTGGCGCGCCGCATCCAGCGGTCTCTCCAGTGTCTGCAGGGTCTGGGCCCGCGATTGCAGCAACTGCACCTGCAGCGTGTGTGGCAATGCCGAACCTTCATTGCCCGGATTCGTCTGATCCAGCAGCCTGAGCGCCCCCGCGCTGTCGCCCGTGCCGCGCAGGATGCGCGCGATCATAATTGCCCGCCTGGCGCGCTGCTCTGGCCCAAGCCCTTCGGATGGCAGGGCGTCGAGCGTGGTGCGGGCACGTGCGCTTTCGCCGCGATCGAGCAGTACCTCAGCGGCCTCCAGCATTAGATCTTCACGGGGACCCGCCCCGGAGCGTGCTGCGCGCGCCAGCAACGCATCCGCGTGGTCTGCTGGCTCGGTGACGGGACTCATCGCGACAGGGGCACTGACCTGCTGCGCGGATGTGTCGGTCTGCGGCGAGGAGCAACCGCCGAGCGCCAATAGCACCAGCAGGGGAAGAAGCGGGGAGGATGAGCGTTCCATGGATCGTATACTAGCGCCAGAGCCGCCCCGCAGCACGCGGGCGCTCAGGTTCACGGAGGATGCATGCTGCATATAGTCGCCACTCCGATTGGCAATCTCGGCGACATCTCGCGTCGCGCCATCGAGGTCTTGGCTGGGGCGGACATCGTGGCCGCAGAGGACACGCGCCGCTGCCGTGCTCTCCTCACCCACCTCGGTCTTTCCCGGACGGTACTCGCTTACCACGATCACAGCGATGAGCACCGTGAGCGCGAGTTGATTGCAGAACTGCAGCGCGGACGCAGCGTGGCGTTAGTGGCAGATGCCGGCACGCCGCTGGTTTCAGACCCGGGATTCCGCCTCGTGCGGGCCGCACGCATAGCCGGTATCGAAGTGGTCTGCGTGCCAGGTCCTTGTGCGGCCATCGCCGCGCTCAGCATTGCCGGTCTCCCGTCAGACCGCTTCGTCTTCGAGGGATTCCTGCCCGCGCGGGAGGCTGCGCGCAGGGCCCGGCTCGAGTTGCTCGTCGATGAGACGCGCACCCTCATTTTCTATGAGTCGCCGCGCCGCGTCTGCGGGCTTCTGGAGGACTTGCGAGCGGTATTCGGGGGTGAACGCACTGCCGTGGTCGCACGCGAACTCACCAAGCTGCACGAGACCGTGCTGTCAGGCAGCATCGATGCATTGCTGGAGCGCGTCCTTGCCGATGCGGAACAGCAGTTGGGCGAGATTGTGGTTCTGGTGCACGGTGCGGCCGCGTCGCTCGATGCGGCCACGGTGAACAGCGAAAAGCTGCTGCGCGTACTTCTCGCAAGGTTGCCGCTCAGTGAAGCGGTCGATTGTGCGGTAGAGATCAGTGGACTGGCCCGCAATGGACTTTACCGACAGGCACTGTCGCTTCGCGATGCGGGTGCTGCGGACTGATATACTTCTCGGGCAGAGTCGGCCGGGCAGTCGCTCCGTGTTTTGCACGGGGAGGAAAGTCCGGGCTCCACAGGGCAGGGTGCCAGGTAATGCCTGGGGGGCGCGAGCCCACGGAAAGTGCAACAGAAAGCAAACCGCCGATGTCGGCTTCGGCCGGCAGGTAAGGGTGAAAGGGTGCGGTAAGAGCGCACCGCGCGGCTGGCAACAGGCGTGGCACGGCAAACCCCACCCGGAGCAAGACCAAATAGGAACCCGTTGGTGCGGCCCGCACTGGGTTCGGGTAGGTCGCTCGAGGCGTCCGGTGACGGGCGTCCCAGATGAATGACTGTCCTCGACAGAACCCGGCTTACAGGCCGACTCTGCACTTTTTATGCGTTATTAGAATAACCAGCGTCACTTCAGAAGATAAATATTCTAGGTAGTGACAACTCACTTTAAGTTCTGATCCCAGCGATCTGTTCTTCCCCGCCATGTGTCGAAGCGAGGGTCCCGAACCCCTCGCCAGATTCTCTAATTATTTGTTTTATAAAGAAAAAAACGAGCTCCTCGTGACTTGACCCTCCTTTGCTCCGTCCATATAGTGTCGAAAAGTGGGACAAAGTGGCTCAAAGTGGGTCAAAAGGGTGTCCGCTACCCATCGACGAGGAAGGATTCATCGTGTTTCGTGGTGTGCACCATCTGAGCATCGACGCCAAAGGGCGGCTTGCCATGCCGACGCGCCAGCGCGAACGGCTGCAGTCGCTCGGCGATGGTCAGCTGGTGGCCACCATAGACACCCAGAGTCGCTGCCTCCTGCTCTACCCATTGCCCGTGTGGGAGGAGCTTCAGAGGCAAATCCAGCAGCTCCCTACGCTTGATCCGGTGGTCCGTCGGTTTCAGCGCCTGCTGATCGGTTATGCCAGTGATCTCGAGTGTGATGCGAGCGGCCGGATGCTCGTGCCGCCCGCGCTGCGCGAGTACGCAAATCTCGACAAGCGTGCGGTGCTGGTGGGGCAGGGCAACAAGATGGAGCTGTGGGACGAGGACACCTGGATTTCCGAGCGTGACAAGTGGCTCGGGATGGCGGCAGAGGAAGGCGCGATGCCCGAAGAGATGCGGCGGCTCGCGCTCTGAGCGCATGACGTTTCAGGGTGGATTGATATGCACAAGCCGGTTTTGCTGCAGGAGGCCATGGAACACCTCGTGACTGATCCCGCGGGCCACTACGTCGACGCCACCTTTGGCCGAGGCGGCCATGCCGGCGCCCTGCTGGAGCGCCTCGACCCCGGCGCCAGTCTGCTCGCCATTGACCGTGACCCCGAGGCCATCGCTTTCGGCGAGCAATCGCTCGGTGACGATCCCCGCATCTGTCTGGAGCATGCAAGGTTCGACCACCTTGCGGAGCTGTTGGCGAGGCACGGACTTTCGGCAGGTGTCCGCGGCGTGTTGCTGGACCTCGGTGTCTCCTCGCCGCAGCTTGACGATCCCGCGCGCGGGTTCAGTTTCCTGCGTGACGGGCCGCTCGACATGCGCATGGACCCCGGCAGCGGGCAAAGTGCGGCGCAATGGATCGCGCGCGCACGGGAAGCCGACATCGAACAGGTATTGCGGGAATACGGAGAGGAGCGTTTCGCCCGACGCATGGCAGCCGCCATTGTCGAGGAGCGGAAAATCTCCCCGATAGACACCACCGCACGCCTGGCCGAGATCGTGACCAAGGCAAACCCGGCCTGGGAGCGTGACAAGCACCCCGCCACACGGTGTTTCCAGGCGATCCGTATCTTCGTTAATGCGGAGCTCGATGCGCTTGCTTCCGTGTTGCGGCAGGCATGTGATGCGCTGTTGCCCGGTGGACGGCTCGTTGTCATCAGCTTCCACTCCCTCGAAGACCGGATCGTGAAGCGATTCATCCGCGACAATGCCCGCGACCCGGGGGCGCCGGGTCTTCCCGCTGCAATGCAACCCACGCTCCGTGCCGTCGGGCGAGCGATTCGTGCCGGAGATGCCGAGCTCCGGGAAAACCCCCGTGCGCGAAGCGCCGTGATGAGGGTGGCCGAGCGCGTGTATCCCGCGAGAGCCGGTCATGGCTGAGCGCAGGGCGGAAACCGCCGCCGTCCCTGCAAGCCGGCGCATGCCCCTGGTAGCACTCTGCCTGCTCCTCGCTGTCGTCGTCTCCGCCATCGGCGTCGTCTACACCGCCCATCGCTCGCGGGAGCTGTTTCGCTCGTTGGAGCAGGCGCGGCGAGACCAGAACGAGATCCAGATCGAGTGGAGGCAACTTCTGCTCGAACGCAGCACCCTTGCCTCACATGCCCGCGTCGAAGCCATCGCCGACAAGCAACTGCAGATGAAGCTGCCCGCGAGCGAAATCAACATGGTGGTGATCGAGTGAAGCCACGTGAGGAGCCTTCGTTCGGAGGCTGGCGGTTCTCGCTGCTGGTTGCGGTGCTCGCCGCGATGGCGCTAGTGCTCGTGTGGCGGCTCGTATCCCTGCAATTGCTCGACACCGAGCGCGGCTACCGTTTCCTGCAGGATCAGGGCAATGCGCGCGCCCTGCGCGACGAAGCTATCCCGGTTCACCGCGGAATCATCCGCGACCGAAACGGCGAGCCACTTGCCGTCAGCACGCCCGTGCAGGTCCTATGGGCGAACCCGCAGGAACTGGTCGCCGACGACGATGACTGGGCGCATCTCGCGCAGGCGCTGAACCAGCGGCCCGATGACCTGCGCCAGCGGATGGCTACCGTGGCATCACGCAAGTTCACCTATCTGCGTCGTCAGATGAATCCGGCCGACGCCCAGCGCGTGATGGATCTCAAGATTCCCGGGATCAACAGCCGACGCGAATACCAGCGCTTCTACCCGGCAGGCAACGTCGCCGCCCATGTCGTGGGTTTCACCGATGTGGATGAGCGCGGGCAGGAGGGCATCGAGCTTGCCTATGACAACTGGTTGACTGGGGTACCGGGTTCCAAGCGCGTGGTCAAGGACAGGAACGGTGACCTCATCCGCGATGTGCAGGAACTCGCTCCTGCGCGTCCGGGACGCGCGCTCGACCTCAGTCTGGATCTGCGAATCCAGTACCTTGCGCACCGCGAGCTGAAGAAGACGGTCGAGGCCACAGGCGCCGAATCGGGAAGCATCATCCTGCTCGACGTTCGCACCAGCGAAGTCCTCGCCATGGCCAACTTCCCTTCTTACAACCCCAACAACAGGGCATCTGCCGGCAGCTCTGCGCTTCGCAACCGGGCCGTCACCGATCTTACCGAACCCGGCTCGACCGTAAAGCCTTTCACCATAATGACGGCGCTCGAAAGCGGCAAATACAAGCCTGAAACGCTCATTGATACCTCGCCGGGTTACATCCGCGTTGGTCGAAAGACATTTCGTGATCATCACAATCTGGGTGTGATCCCGCTCACCACGGTCATCACAAAATCGAGCCAGGTGGGCACCACCAAGGTTGCCCTCTCGCTCGATCCGGCCACGATCCGCACGGTCTTCCACCGCGCCGGTTTCGGTGAGCTTGTCGGCACGCATTTCCCCGGTGAAAGCGTGGGAAAGTTTCCGAATCCGCGCAGATGGGACGATGTGGGACGGGCCAATTTTGCGTTCGGCTACGGGCTCTCCGTCACGCCGCTGCAGTTATCGCGCGCCTATCTCATGCTGGCCAGCGGTGGCAGGAGCAGGCCGGTCACGCTGCTCAAGGCCGGCGAGCCGCAAGAGGCAGAGCAGGTTTTTCCGCCGGAGCATGTGCGTGAACTGGTGGCGATGATGGAGACCGTGACTCAGGCGGGCGGGACAGCCAAGCTCGCGGCAATCCAGGGCTACCGCGTTGCCGGCAAGACCGGCACGGTCCACCGTACAGGTGCAAACGGCTACGAGGCCGATCACTACCAATCGCTCTTCGCCGGGTTCGCGCCCGTCAGCGACCCCCGTATCGTCTGCGTGGTTGTCGTCACTGATCCGCGCGGTGGGGTGTACTACGGAGGAGCCATCGCCGCGCCGGTATTTTCTGCTGTCGTGCGCGGCGCGCTGCGGCTGTTGAACGTAGCCCCTGACAATGTGCCCCAAACGCAAGCACCAATGCAGGTCGCCGGGCGCAACGCTCCGAAGGCGCCCGCATGAACGCACGCGCGGCGCCTGGTGCAGCCCTCATGAGGCTCGGTGAACTCGTACCCGGGTGCGCCGCGCACGCCGACATTGCCGTCTCCGGACTCTGTGCGGATAGCAGAGCGGTGATGCCGGGTGATGTATTCATCGCATTGCTGGGCGACCGTTACGACGGGCTTGCGCATATCGCGCAGGCAGCCTCCCGTGGAGCCGTGGCGATTCTTGTCGACGCAGGCCGCGACTTCCCCTCCGAGGCCCCGCTGCCCTTGATCAGCGTCGAGGGGCTCGCCGCCAATCTCGGTGCAATCACTGCACATTTCTACGGTCATCCGTCGCGAAACCTCGATGTCATAGGGGTAACCGGTACCAACGGCAAGACCACCTGCACGCAGCTGCTCGCCCAGGCGCTGTCGCATGCAAAGCGACCGTGCGGAGTGATCGGCACACTCGGTTCAGGCTTTCCCGGGCAGCTGCGAGACACCACCCACACCACGCCGGACGCCGTGACACTCCAGCGACTGCTTGCCGAATTGCGCAGTGGCGGCGCCGAGGCGGTAGCCATGGAGGTTTCCTCGCATGCGCTCGCCCAGGGCCGTGTCGCCGCGGTGCAGTTCGCCACCGCGGTGTTCACCAATCTGACACATGATCACCTCGATTTTCACGGCAGCATCGAGGCTTACGCAGCGGCCAAGGCAGAGCTCTTCAGGCACCCAGGCCTACGAAACGCGGTGTTGAACCTCGACGATCCATTCGGCCGTCACCTCCTTGCATCCCTTCCCGGCGCCGTAACGCGAATGGGCTTCACGTTGGGAGCCGAGGCTGCGGACTTGCGTGTCCATTCTGCCGATTACCGCGCCGACGGCATCCGCGCGCGAGTGGCTACACCGCAAGGAGATGCTGATCTCGTCCTGCCGTTGATCGGACGATTCAATCTCCAGAACGCTCTTGCGGTGCTCGGCGTGCTGTTGATGCACGGCATCAGTCTCCAGAGCGCGGTTGGCGCGCTCGCGGCGGTGTCTCCCGTC
>CAJADV010000627.1 GCA_903938575.1 uncultured Gammaproteobacteria bacterium | reverse complement strand
TGAGCGCAACCCGCGCCGTGAGCCGCGTCAGCTCCGGCGGGATCTCCACCCGATGACTGAGCAGCACCACCGTGTGGCCAACCTCGCGATAGCGCAGCGCCACATCCTTCAGCAGGCGCACCACCCGTGGCTCCTTCAGCCAGGGGTGCAGGTCGCAGAGCACGTAGAGCCCCGCATCACGCCGCTTCCTGATGCCCGCCAGCATGGCCTCGGCATCGGCAAGATCCTCCGCCGGCTCAGGCATGCCCACGCCAAAACCGAGTTGCTGCAGACCCTCGGTAGCCGACCAGTTGAAGAGCGGCAGGGCTTCTTTCACCGCCAGGCGCGTGAGCATCTCGAGGGCCCGCGTCTCGTCGTGCGTTTCCAGCACGATGATCGGAACCCGCGAGCGCACCAGCAGGCGCAGATCCTCGAAATCCTCGGCGAGCGAAACCTCGGCGGCCGGCTGGGACATGCTTCAAGCCCTCTACGGTCCCCGCCCGCCCGCCGGCAGGCGTGGGGATCCGATGCGATCTGCAATGAGTATGTGCCGTCGATCATAGCGCGCCGCGACAGCGCCTGCGGTACCCGGGCTGCAGCACTCGGCGCTAGAATCACCTCATCTTGCCAGACAGACAGCCATGGCCCGTCAGCTCTCGTTCATCGACCATCTGGTGATCGGCATAGACCGCATGCGCCGCTCCGCCACCGGCGAGGCGCCCGCCCCGGCTCGCGCCAGTCCCGCCACAGATCACCCCGACGCCGCTCTCGCCGAGGCGGCCAGACGGCACGCCGCAGGCCTGATGCGGATCAATCACACGGGCGAGGTATGCGCCCAGGCGCTCTACCAGGGCCAGGCCCTCACCGCGCGGCAGGCAGGCGTGCGCGAGGACATGCAGCAGGCCGCGGGCGAGGAGATCGATCACCTCGCCTGGTGTGAGGAACGCGTGACGCAACTGGGCAGCCACACCAGTCACCTGAATCCGCTGTTTTATGCGATGTCATTCGGTATGGGCGCGCTGGCGGGTGCGATCGGAGACCGCTGGAGCCTGGGTTTCGTGGCCGCGACCGAGGAGCAGGTCTGCCGTCATCTGCGCGAACATCTGGAACGCTTGCCGGAAGAAGACACCCGCAGCCGCGCCATCCTGCAGCAGATGATCGAGGACGAAGAGCGCCACGGCCAGCAGGCGCTGGCGGCGGGCGGCACCGAACTGCCACCTCAATTGAAGGAAGCGATGCGCCTGATGTCGGGGCTGATGACCGCCAGCACCTACCGCATCTGAGCCTCAGACAATCTCGAAGCCGTGCGTCACCTCGACGCCTGCGCCGCGCAACATGATCGAGGCCGAGCAATATTTATCTGCCGAGAGTTTGACCGCGCGCTCCACCTGCTGCGCATTGAGATCCACGCCTGAGACCTTGAACTGCAGATGGATTTTCGTGAACACCGCGGGGATCGCATCGGCGCGCTCGGCCTGCAGTTCGACGCGACAGTCGGTGACTTTCTGGCGGGCCTTCTCGAGGATGCTCACCACATCGTAGGCCGAGCAACCACCCACGCCGAGCAGCAACATCTCCATCGGGCGAACGCCGATATTGCGACCGCCCGCGTCAGCGGCGCCATCCATCACCACCGCATGCCCGCTGCCGGACTCTCCCACGAAAGCCCGTCCGTCGAGCCAGGTCACTGTTGCCTGCATGTTGTTCCCTCACCGAGTTGCCGCCAGGAATACGCGTCGAGCTTAACAATTCGCACCAGTGCAGAGCCAACTCCGTGATCTGCATCACAAGGCGCGCGTGGCCGAGTTCGCTTACCGTACTATCATTGTATATGTGCGAATAACGGCCGACGCCGAGGTGCTGCCCTTGCTGTCAATGACACTTGCTCCGCGCTTGCGCAACCTTGATGCCTTCCTCGCACACTGCGACCGTCGCCGCTTCCCGGCGCGCAGCAGCATCATCTTCGCCGGCGACAAAGGCGACAGCCTCTTCTACATCATCAAGGGCTCGGTCACGGTGCTGATCGAGGACGATGAGGGCAAGGAGATGATCGTCGCCTACCTGAATCCCGGAGATTTTTTCGGCGAAATGGGTCTGTTCAAGCCCAGTGAACGTCGCAGCGCCTGGGTGCGCGCCAAGACCGAGTGCCATGTGGCCGAGATCAGCTACGGCAAGTTTCGCGAGATCAGCGAGCGCCACCCCGAGATACTCTTCGAGCTGGGCACCCAGATGGCCGATCGCCTGCGCTCCACCACGCGCAAGGTGGGCGATCTCGCGTTCCTCGACGTGACCGGGCGCGTGGCGCGAACGCTGCTCGATCTGTGCAAGCAGCCCGACGCCATGACCCACCCCGAAGGCATGCAGATCAAGATCACCCGCCAGGAAATCGGCCGCATCGTGGGCTGCTCGCGCGAAATGGTCGGCCGCGTGCTGAAGACTCTTGAGGAGCAGGGACTGGTGCGCGTGCGCGGCAAGACGATGGTGGTGTTCGGCACCCGCTGAGCCCGTTCGCGAGGCCTCACAGCGCCTCGCGCAGAGCGCCATCGATGTCCGGAAAGCGAAAGCCATAACCCGCCGCCTGCAGGCGTGCAGGCAAAACACGCTGGCCGGTGAGCAGCAATCGCGACATCTCCCCGAAAGCCAACTGCAGCACGCAGGCAGGCAGCGGCATCAGCGCCGGCCGGCGCAGCGCGCGACCAAGCGCATGGGCGAAGTCCTTCGAGGTGACCGGCGCTGGCGCCGTGACATTGAAAACCCCAGCAAGATCGCCGCGCGCGAGCAGCAGCTCGATGATCCCCAGAACGTCATCGCGGTGTACCCAGCTCATCCACTGCCGCCCGCTCCCGACCGGCCCGCCCAGCCCGAGCCGAAACGGCGGCAGCATGCGCTGCAGAAAGCCACCACCGGCTCCCACCACCAGCCCGATCCGCAGCACCGCGGTGCGCACGCCGAGCGCCTGCGCCCGCAGCGCGGCCTGCTCCCAGTCGCGGCAGAGTTGGTGCTGGTACTCATCGTGCGGAGCGCTGTCCTCGGTCACGGCGACATCGCCCTGATCACCATAGAAACCGATGGCCGAGGCGCTTATCAGCACGCCGGGGCGCGACACGGAGCGCTCCATCCAATCGACCAGCTCGCGGGTGAGATCGATGCGGCTCGCCGCCAGCAGGCGCTTGCGGGCCGGTGTCCAGCGCCCACTGGCGATGGGTTCACCCGCCAGGTTGATGACCGCGTCGAAGGCCTCCGCAGGTCCTAGCTCGGCGAGCTGCCTGATGCAGCGCGTGCCCGGCGGCAAGCGCGCCGTCGCGCGGGCCGGTTCACGCGTGAGTACGGTGAGAGCCGCGCCGTCCGCAGCAAGGCTGCGGCACAGCGCCGCGCCGATGAACCCGGTCCCTCCAGTGAGCAGGCAGCGCATGAGCGGGTTCCTTGGGATCAGAGCGACGTTGAAGTAGTCTACGCGAGCCCCCATATCCCGGATGTCCGCAACGGAGACACTCCATGGCAGAGTCCGAGACCCCAGATGCCGGCGCCGAGTCACCCGACTCTTCCCCGCACACAAGCCTGACGATCCCGGAGCAGACGCTCCCGGACATTCTCTACCTGATGCCGGTGACTACGCGGCCGTTCATGCCGGCGCAGATCCAGCCGATGATGGCCGATGCCGAGATGTGGGGTCAGACCATCCAGCGGGTGGCCG
>CAJADV010000626.1 GCA_903938575.1 uncultured Gammaproteobacteria bacterium | reverse complement strand
GGCACTGCGCAACCGCTGGCGGCGCATGCAGCTCGATGCGGGTCTTGCCGCTGAGGTAACCCCGAAAAACATCCTCATGATTGGTCCGACCGGCGTGGGCAAGACCGAAATCGCGCGTCGCCTCGCCAGACTGGCCAACGCGCCTTTCCTGAAAGTCGAGGCCACCAAATTCACCGAAGTGGGTTATGTGGGCCGCGATGTAGAGTCGATCGTGCGGGATCTGGTGGATGTCTCGATCAAGATGCTTCGCGAGGCCGAGATTGCGAAGCTCCGGGACCGCGCCCTCGACGCCGCCGAGGAGCGCGTTCTGGACGCCTTGCTGCCGGCAGCAAGGACTGCCGAACCCTCTGACCGCAGCTCGCCAGCCCGGCAGCTGCTGCGCAAAAAACTCCGCGAGGGCGAGCTCGACGCAAGCGAGATAGACATCGAGGTATCCAGCACCCCGGCCGGGGTCGAAATCATGACCCCACCCGGCATGGAGGAACTGAGCAGCCAGCTCCAGAGCATGTTCGCCAATCTTGGCAATGCCCGGAAAAAATCCCGCCGCCTGACCGTAAAGGCGGCTCTGGTGCAGCTTGCCGACGAGGAGGCGGGGCGCCTGTTGAACGAGGAGGACCTCAAACGCAGGGCCGTGCTGGCCGCCGAGCAGACCGGTATCGTGTTCATCGACGAGATCGACAAGGTCGCACGGCGCTCCGAGTACGCGGGGGCCGATGTATCGCGCGAGGGTGTGCAGAGAGACCTGCTGCCCCTGATCGAAGGCTGCACGGTGAGCACCAAGCACGGCATGATCCGCACGGACCATATCCTGTTCATCGCTTCCGGCGCATTTACCCTCGCGAAACCCTCGGACCTCATTCCCGAACTGCAGGGGCGCCTGCCCATCCGTGTCGAACTCGATGCGCTGGGGACGGAGGACTTCGTCCGCATCCTCACCGAGCCCGATGCCTCGCTCACCGCGCAAGCACGTGCCCTTCTCGGCACCGAGAACGTGACGGTAGAGTTCCGTGACGACGGCATCCGCAGGCTTGCCGAGGTCGCCTTCGAGGTAAACGAGCGCACGGAGAACATCGGCGCACGGCGACTTCACACCGTCATGGAGCGGCTGCTCGAGGATGCCTCCTTCGACGCGGCAGACCGCGGCTCCGCGGGCGATCCATGGCAAATCGTGGTGGATGCAGCTTACGTCGATGCACAGCTTGGCGCGCTCGCCCGGGATGAGGATTTGAGCCGTTATATCCTGTAACCTGACCGTCCTTCGGCAGACCTTCCGCCCATGAGCGACACCACACTCGTACCCAACGAGATCCGCCTGCACCAAGCCTCCAGAAGCCTGGAGGTCGGGTATGAAAATGGTGAGCGTTACAGTATTCCCTGCGAGTACCTGCGGGTTTATTCGCCTTCGGCCGAGGTGCGCGGGCACGGCGCAGGCCAGGAAGTGTTGCAGACAGGCAAGCGCATGGTCGGCATCTCTGCCATCGAACCGGTGGGCAACTATGCGCTTCAGTTCACCTTCACCGACGGCCACGACAGCGGCATCTACGCCTGGCAGTACCTTCACGAACTCTGCCGCGAACATGAGAGGCTCTGGCAAGACTACATCGCCCGGATCAGCGCGGCTGGCGCGAGCCGTGATCCCGCGGGCCCCGTGCTGATTGCCCGCCAGGGCTGAGTCATCCGAGGAGCGGCCATGGCAAGCGACAAGACCACGCACTTCGGCTACCAGGAGGTTCCCGAGGACCAGAAAGTCCGCATGGTGGGCGGCGTCTTTGATTCCGTTGCCAGCCGCTATGACCTGATGAACGACCTGATGTCGGGCGGGGTTCACCGGATCTGGAAGCGCGTGGCGATCGAACTCTCGGGCGTGCGCCCCGGCCAGCAGGTGCTCGATGTGGCCGGCGGCACTGGAGACCTCACATTACGCTTCGCTCGGGAAGTCGGCCCCTCGGGGCGCGTCGTGCTCTCCGACATCAACGCCGCCATGTTGGGCACAGGTCGCGATCGTTTGCTGGACGAGGGCGTCTGCGGCAACGTCGATTTCGCGCTGGCCGATGCCGAAGCGCTGCCCTTCCGCGACGCCAGCTTCGACTGCGTGACCATCGCCTTCGGGCTACGCAACGTCACCCGCAAAGATCGCGCTCTTGCCTCCATGCTCCGGGTGCTGAAGCCAGGCGGCAGGCTGCTGGTGCTGGAGTTCTCCCGTCCTACCAGCGAACTGCTGGGGAAACTCTATGACGCCTATTCCTTTGGCGTCATCCCGAAAATAGGCCGCCTCGTTGCCGGCGACGAAGACAGCTACCGCTACCTCGCCGAATCGATCCGCATGCACCCCGACCAGGAGACGCTGCGGGACATGATGGAGGACGCAGGCTTCGAGCGCTGCGACTACCACAACCTGACGGGCGGCATCGTGGCCATCCACCGCGGCTTCAGGGCCCTCGCGTGAGCGAGCGGGTGTCCTCACTGAACACCGCCGCCATGGCGGGGCTGGAGCGCGCCATCAATGCAGCGCTCGGCATGGACTCGCGCACGCAGGAGTCGATCGGAAATCTCGCCGGCAAGGTGCTGAAAATCGAGATCACCGTGCCGGAGCTGTGCGCCTTCGTGATCCCGGGCACGGCAGGCGTTCGCGTTGCCGGCCACCACGAGGAACGCCCGGACTGCACGGTAAGTGGCGCCAGCTCCGATTTCATCGCACTGCTGCTCGCCGCAGACAAGCCTGCCGCACTCGTGAACGGCAAACTGAAAGTCGCGGGCGACAGCGCTTTGCTGCTCTCACTCGAAAAAGCGCTCGCCGCACTGGACGTCGACTGGGAACAGCGTCTTGCGACCTTGATCGGGGACGTGCCGGCCCACCAGGTCGGGCGTCTGGCGCGCGGATCCGCGGAATTCGGACGAAGGGCGCGCAGCAGCTTCGAGCGGCATCTCGAGGAATTCATTCACGAGGAGGCGAGACTCGCGCCGCCGCGCGCCGAGGTTGAGGACTTCTTCGCGGATCTCCGGGCGCTGGCCAACCGCAGCGCACGTCTTCAGGCGGGCCTGCGCCGTCTCGGCCGACGGGTCGCGGATCGCAACGCGCGCAAGGGCAACTGAGGTAGCCGCCGTGTCGCGTATCGTCCGCCTGTTCCGGATCGCGCGCGTCTGCTGGCGTCACCGCCTGGACACGTTCCTGGACACCGATCGGCTGCATGGCCCCCTCTCAGGGCTGCTGCCCTCCCGCTGGCTGCCCCCGCCTGCAGCGCCGCGCGCGGAACGCCTGCGCAAGGCACTGGAAGACCTCGGACCGATTTTCATCAAATTCGGGCAGCTTCTGTCGACGCGTCGCGATCTGGTCCCCGAGGACATCGCCAATGAGCTGAACGCCCTGCAGGACCAGGTGCCGCCCTTCGAGCCAGCACAATCTCGGGCCATCGTCGAGCGGGTACTTGGGCGGCCCGTGACAGAGCTCTTCGGCAGCTTCGAGGCGCAACCAATGGCATCGGCCTCGGTAGCGCAGGTGCATGCCGCCACGCTGCACGACGGACGCAGCGTCGTGGTGAAGGTTCTGCGCCCCGGCATCGAGCGAACCATTCGCCAGGATCTGGGCCTTCTGTACACGCTGGCGAGGGTGATTCGCCGCTTCCACCCCGATGGCTGGCGGCTGCGCCCCGAGGAAGTGGTTCACGACTACGAGCAAGTGGTTCTGGACGAACTAGACCTCCAGCGCGAGGCCGCCAACACCTCGCAGCTGCGCCGTAATTTCCTGGATTCCGATCTGCTCTATGTTCCCGAGGTGCACTGGGACTACACCCGGCGTGAAGTCTTCGTGATGGAGCGCATTCACGGCATCCCCGTTGCCGATATCGCGCGCCTTCGCGAAGCCGGCGTGGATCTGAAAGAGCTTGCCGAGCGTGGCGTGAAGATATTCTTCACGCAGGTTTTCCGCGACAGTTTCTTCCATGCCGACATGCATCCCGGAAACATCTTCGTGGATCCGGGCAATCCGCTCGCGCCGCGCTACATCGGCATCGACTGCGCAATCATGGGAAGCCTCAGCGATTTCGACCAGTACTACCTGGCCCGTAACCTGCTCGCGATCTTCCAGCGGCGCTACCGCGAGGTGGCAGAACTGCATATCGAGTGCGGCTGGGTGCCGCCCGGCACCCGGGTCCAGGATTTCGAGTCGGCGATGCGCGCAACCTGTGAACCTATCTTCGAGAAACCGCTCGGGGAGATCTCCTTCGGTCAACTGCTGGTCTACCTCTTCCAGACAGCCCGGCGTTTCGACATGGAAGTGCAGCCCTCACTGGTGCTGCTGCAAAAAACACTGCTACATATCGAGGGGCTGGGGCGCCAGCTCTACCCCCAACTGGATCTCTGGGCAACGGCCAAGCCCTTTCTCGAGGACTGGTTTGCCGAGCGTTACTCGCCAAAAATGATCCTCGAGAAAATCCAGCGCCGCGCCCCGGGCTGGCTGGAGCAACTGCCGCAGCGGCCCGAGTTGCTGGCCGGCAAGCTCGAGGGCGTTCTGGGCCGTTCGACTACAGCCTCCCGCCCTGCGCCACCGCCACCGCCGGTCAATCGCTCGCGCCTGTGGGAGCTGGCCATCGCCGTCGGTGGCGTATTGCTGCTGAATCCGCAGGCCGCCGAGGGACTGTCCCGCTGGCACCCGGCAACCTGGATTTTTCTTGCGCTGGCGGCGCACGCCCTGCTGTCACGACGCCATGAAAGCTGAGCCACAAGGAGGCTATGCCATACTCGGGCGCCCACCGGAAGCGAGCCCTCCGTGATCTGCCCGTCGCATGTGCTGGATCGCGTGAATTGGAACGAGCAAGGGCTCGCGCCAGCCATCGCGCAGGACCACCGAAGCGGTACGGTCCTGATGCTTGCCTGGATGAACCGCGAGGCCCTGGCTTGCACGATCGCTGAAGAGCGCGCCGTATACTGGTCCCGGTCCAGAAACAGGTTATGGCGAAAGGGCGAAGAGTCCGGGCATGTACAACGGCTGCTGGGGGTCCGCCTGGACTGCGATGCCGATGCCATTCTGCTCAGCGTGGAACAAATCGGCGGCATCGCCTGTCACACGGGGAGGGAGAATTGTTTTTTCCTCGAGTTGCACGAGGAGGGCTGGCGCGAAGTCGAGCCAGTAAAAAGGGATCCCGCTGAGATTTACGGAGACCGTGATGTCTGACGTGCTCGAGTCTCTCGATAACGTGATCGCCGAGCGCCGCCGGAGCTCGGATGGCGAGAGCTCCTATGTGGCAAGTCTCTGCCAGAAGGGGCTGGACGCGGTTCTCAAAAAGGTTGCCGAGGAAAGCGGCGAGACCTTGATCGCGGCCAAGGAGGCCCAACACGGCGGTGAGTTGGCGGCGGTGGTTCGGGAGACTGCGGATCTCTGGTTCCACAGCTTGGTGATGCTCTCGGTGCTTGGCTTGCGCTCGGGAGATGTGATCGCAGAACTCGAGAAGCGCTTCGGCCTGTCGGGTATCGCCGAAAAAGCCGCGCGACATGCGGAATCGAACAGCACACGCGGCTCCTGAAGAGGCGCATAAACCACAGATCGGGAGGTAGGGTATGGGTCTCGGCGGTATTGGAATGTCGGAATTGCTCATCATTCTGGCGATCGTAGTACTCCTTTTCGGAACCAAGCGATTGGGGTCGATCGGGGCGGATCTCGGGTCGGCAATACGCGGATTCCGCAGTTCGATGAAACACGATGAGGATGCTGACAAGGACAAGCTCACGTCCACGGAGCCAGCAGCCGGAGAGGTGATCGAAGGTCAGGCGAAGCGTAGCGAAGAGAAGCTCTGAGGCGCATCGGGGTGTTCGATATCGGCTTCTCGGAGTTGCTGCTGGTCGCGGTGGTGGGGCTTCTGGTGCTTGGCCCTGAGCGTCTTCCCACCGCAGTGCGCACCACATCGTTGTGGGTGGGCAGGCTACGGCGCCAGTTCAGCGAGATACGCACAGAAGTCGAGCGCGAAATCGGGGCCGACGAGATACGGGCCCAACTGCGCAACGAGCAGATCATGGATCAGCTGCGGGAGTCCCGCGAGGTCCTCGAGTCGACGGCACGTGAGCTGCAGCGGCCCCTGGAACAATCGCTTGCAGAGCCTGCGCCAGAGCCGCGGACCGGACGTGACGGCCTCCCGCCCGCATGAGCGTCGAACCCGTTGCTGACAAGGAAATGTCGCTTATCGAGCATCTGTCGGAGTTGCGCGACCGTCTGCTGCGCTGCATCACGTCGATCTTCGTTGCCTTCCTCCCCTTCGGCTATTTCGCCAACGAGGTATTCACCTTCGTCTCGGAGCCCTTCCGCCGGCTGTTTCCGGACGGCGAAGCGATGATGATCGCCACTGACCCCACATCGCCCGTGTTTACCCCCTTCAAGCTCGCCTTCGTGGCCGGCACGCTCTGCGCGATGCCCTACATCCTCTATCAAGCGTGGTCCTTCATTGCGCCGGGCATGTACCGTCATGAGAAACGTTTCGCACTGCCTCTGCTGGTATCCAGCGTGACTCTGTTCTACGTGGGGGTCGCTTTCGCGTACTACCTGGTGTGTCCGGTGATTTTTGCATTCATTGCCAGCACGACGCCCGAGGGGGTGAAAATGATGCCGGACATCATGCGTTACCTCGATTTCGTGCTGGCCATGGTGTTCGCCTTTGGATTCGCCTTCGAAATCCCGGTCGCCACGGTGCTGCTGGTATGGGCGGGCATCACCACGCCGCAGTCCCTGGTCGAGAAGCGCCCCTACATCATCGTCGGCTGCTTTGTGGTGGGCATGGTGCTCACACCGCCAGATGTGTTGTCGCAAACACTGCTTGCGGTACCGATGTGGATGCTGTTCGAAGCAGGCGTGATCGCCAGCAGACTCGTGGTAGAGAAACGCAAGCCAGCAGAAGCCGCGGCCTGAGCGCAGTAGCGGGTCTCAGACCTCGAGCAGGAAAGTGACGGGGCCGTCGTTCAGCAGGGCCACCTGCATGTCGGCACCGAAGACGCCGCACTGTACCTCCGGGTGCGCAGCACGCAGCCCATCGACCACCCGATCGAACAATGTCCTCGCCAACACGGGTTCAGCGGCAGAGGTGAAGCCGGGGCGCAGCCCGTGCGAGGTATCGGCCGCCAACGTGAATTGCGAGATAACCAGCAGCGCACCACCGGCAGCGCGCACATCGAGGTTCATGCGGCCCTGACCGTCAGGAAATACGCGGTAGCCAAGCAAACGGCCGATCATCGCGTCGGCTCGGACGGCATCGTCGCCACGCTGAACACCCACAAAGGCGAGCAAACCGCGACCAATGCTTCCGACCGTCTGGCCATCGACCTCGACCGAAGCATGCCGCACCCGCTGGATCAGCGCACGCATGCCCCGCACCGACGCCGCGATTCAGTCCGCTTCTTTATGTCTTTCCGCACGACGGCGATCGGGCTCCTTCAGGAAGCGCTTGCGTATGCGGACGTTCTGCGGGGTCACCTCGACAAGCTCATCGTCCGCGATGAACTCGAGGGCCTGCTCGAGCGACATGCGGATAGGCGGCGTCAGCATGATGTTCTCGTCCGAGCCGGCGGCGCGGATATTGGTGAGCTGCTTGGCCTTGGCCGGATTCACGGTGAGATCATTGTCACGGCTGTGGAGGCCGATGACCTGCCCCTCGTAGACCTCGACATTGGGCCCGATGCACAGACGGCCACGCTCCTGCAGATTGAACAGCGCATAGCCAAGCGCCTTCCCGGTCACCATGGAGACCAACACGCCGTTCACCCGACCGGCAAACTCGCCAGCTTTGATTGGGCCGTAGTGGTCGAAGATATGGGTCATGACGCCAGTACCTGAGGTCATCGTGAGGAACTGGTTGCGGAAGCCGATAATCCCACGGGATGGGATGAGGTACTCGAGCCGCACACGGCCCTTGCCATCGGGCACCATGTCGCGCAATTCGCCACGACGCCGGCCCAGCTCTTCCATGATGCCGCCCTGGTGGATTTCCTCGCAGTCGATCAAGAGCATTTCGTAGGGCTCTTGCGTCTCGCCGTCGACTTCGCGACGGATCACCTCTGGGCGGGAGACGCCAACCTCGTAGCCCTCCCGGCGCATTTTCTCGATCAGCACGGACAGGTGCAGCTCGCCCCGCCCGGAGACCACGAAGCGGTCGGGCGTGCTGCCTTCCTGCACTCGCAGCGCCACGTCGTGCAGCAATTCGCGCTCAAGGCGATCACGGATATTGCGACTGGTCACAAACTGCCCTTCGCGCCCGGCGAACGGTGAGTCGTTGACCTGAAAGGTCATGCTTACCGTGGGCTGGTCGATATGCAGCGGCGGCAGGGGGTCAGGAGCATGGGGCGCACAGAGCGTGGCGGAAATTTTGAGACCGTCGATGCCGGTTATGCTGACGATGTCGCCAGCCTGGCCCTCGGGCACCTCCTGCTTCTCGAGACCGAGATGACCCAGCACGGAGAGTATCTTCGCGTTGCGCTTGGTGCCGTCGGCATCGACCACAGCAACCTGCATGCCCGCACGCACGCTGCCACGGCTAATGCGACCGACGCCGATAACGCCGACGTAATTGGAATAATCCAAGGCGCAGATCTGCATCTGGAACGGCCCGTCGGGATCGGCGGTCGGCGGCGGCACACGGTCCACGATAAGCTGCAGCAGAGGCGCCATGTCCTCGGCCAGCTGGTCGGGCTCCGGCCCGGCCACACCGTTCAGGGCCGAGGTGTAGATCACGGGGAAATCGAGCTGGGCCTCGGTGGCACCCAGACGGTCGAAGAGGTCAAACACCTGGTCCACCACCCAGTGCGGGCGCGCGCCGGGGCGGTCGACCTTGTTGACCACCACGATCGGGTTAAGCCCCGACTCAAAGGCCTTGCGGGTCACAAACCGGGTCTGGGGCATGGGGCCGTCGACAGCGTCGACCAGCAGCAAGACGCTATCGACCATGGAGAGGATGCGCTCGACCTCACCGCCGAAATCGGCGTGGCCGGGGGTGTCCACAATATTGATTCGGTAATCCCGCCAGTCGATGGCGGTGGTCTTCGCGAGGATGGTTATGCCGCGCTCACGCTCCTGATCATTGGAGTCCATGATGCGCTCCTTCCCGACATCGCGGCGCGCGAGAGTGCCGCACTGCTGGAAGAGCCTGTCGACGAGTGTGGTCTTGCCGTGGTCGACATGAGCAATAATGGCTATGTTACGCAAACGTTCCCGCACAGGAGACCTCGGGGGTAGTGTTGGGGAGGGCCCCGAGAACGGGGCCGGGCATTCTAAGGCCACATGGGGCCGCACCGGCTCTTCCGTGAGGGCGGATTTCTCACACCTCGAGCAACCGCGGCGGGACAGCCAGGGTCGCACCCTAATGGTGCGACCGGCACTGTAAGCGTGCGCTCCCTCTGCAAGCGACCGGTTAGCCTGTCGGAAACCGACTGTATTTGCAGGGGATTCTATTCGGATGCCGTGGCATATATATTGCTGCCCGACTTTGAGTAAGAACAGGGGAACCACACCCCCGGAACGACTAGTCGAACGTATCCACAATCGGGCCCAACGCCCTTTGCTTTTTTACTGGAGGAAATCATGTCGGAGCAGACCCTCAAGTTGATCAAGGAAAACAGTGTGAGGTGGGTTGACCTCCGCTTTACCGACACCAAGGGCAAGGAGCAGCACGTCACTATCCCGTCTTCCGAGGTCACCGCTGACTTCTTTGAAGACGGCAAGATGTTCGATGGCTCATCCATCGCGGGCTGGAAGGCAATCAACGCCTCCGACATGCTCCTGATGCCTGAAGACAGCACCGCGGTACTCGACCCTTTCTTCGACGAGACCGCCGTCATCCTTCGCTGCAATATCCTCGAGCCCGACACCAAGCAGGGCTACAACCGCGATCCGCGATCCATCGCCGCCCGCGCCGAGGAGTACATGAAATCCACGGGTATTGCCGACAGCTGCCTGTTCGGGCCTGAGCCCGAGTTCTTCGTCTTCGACGACGTGAAATGGCATTCCGACATCAGCGGCTCGATGTACCAGATCTTCTCCGAGGAAGCAGCCTGGGCCTCCAAGCACAGCTTCGACGAAGGCAATATGGGCCACCGGCCGGGCGTTAAGGGCGGCTACTTCCCGGTACCCCCGGTCGATTCGCTGCACGACCTGCGCGCGGCCATGTGCAACGCGATGGAAAAAATGGGCCTGGCGATCGAGGTGCATCACCATGAGGTAGGCACCGCAGGCCAGTGCGAAATCGGCGTCGGTCCGGCCTCAATCGTGCAGAAGGCCGACCAGGTCCAGATCCTCAAGTACTGCGTGCACAACGTGGCACATGCCTACGGCAAGACGGCCACCTTCATGCCGAAGCCACTGGTGGGCGACAACGGTTCTGGCATGCACGTGCACCAGTCGCTCTCCAAGGGCGGCAAAAACCTGATGTCGGGCGACGGCTACGCGGGCCTCAGCGACATCGCGATCTGGTACATCGGCGGCATCATCAAGCATGCCCGTGCCATCAACGCCTTCACCAACCCCGGCACCAACTCCTACAAGCGACTGGTACCCGGCTACGAAGCCCCGGTGATGCTGGCGTACTCGGCGAAGAACCGCTCGGCTTCCATCCGGATTCCCGCGGTGTCGAGCCCGAAAGCGATCCGTATCGAAGTGCGCTTCCCCGACCCGAGCGCCAACCCCTACCTGGCTTTCGCGGCCATGCTGATGGCTGGCCTCGACGGGATCCAGAATCGCATCCACCCCGGCGATGCGCTCGACAAGAACCTCTATGACCTGCCGCCCGAAGAGGCAGCACAAGTGCCTACGGTCTGTGGAAGCCTGGACATGGCGCTTGCCGCGCTCGATGCCGATCGTTCGTTCCTGACAGCGGGTGGCGTCTTCGACGATGACGTAATCGATGCCTTCATCGCGCTGAAGCAGGAAGAAATAGACCGTCTGCGCATGACGACGCACCCTGTAGAGTTCGATATGTACTACAGCTGCTGATCAGCCCGCGCGATCGGGCCAGAACCCGCATCCCCGCGAGGGGGTGCGGGTTTTTTTTCGTGTCGATGGAAGCGAAGGCCGGGATAGCGCTATAAAGGGACCGGACGCGAAGATCAGGGAGGCAGAGGTATGGCACGCTCGCATCGAAGGGCCAGACTCGCCCTGCTCGCAGGTCTGGCACTGGCAGCACTGCCGCTGGAGGCCGAGGTCTACCGCAGTGTCGACAAGGACGGGCCTGTGATTTTCAGCGATCGCCCGTCAGGTGCCGATCAGCCTGTCAGTATCGGTCCGACCAACTCGATGCAACCCGCCCCGGGTAGCCTGAATCCATCCTCACAACCCGCTGACTCTGCCGCGCCGGGCCCGGCGTATCAGCAACTGGGCATCATCGATCCCCCGGACGGCGGAACGGTCACCAATGTGGCGGGCAATATTCTGGTTCGCTTCGAGCTTAGCCCGGCACTCCGGGAAGGCGACACCGCCCGCCTGCTGATCGATGGGGTCCCGGGAGGCATAGCTGCGGAGGGAGGTTTGCTGGCTCCGGCCAACGCGCGCGGAGATCACCAGCTCGAGATTCAAATACTGGACGCTTCGGGCGCAGTGGTGGCTACCTCGGCGCCCGTGCACGTCACTGTATTCAGACCGCCCCCGCACAACACACAGCGCCGGCCCTCTCCCACAAACTGAGTCTGGCCGTCGATCCGCAGATGTAGCCGCACGCGAACGCGGCCCCGAAGTGGTGCATATAATCCTGGTCGGCGGATCACAGACCCGGAGCCTTCAGTGTTTTCGCGCGTCGGAGTGCTGGCTCGGATATTGCTGGTTTGCCTTAGCAAATATGCCTCCACAGGAAACAGGCCTTCATGCCTCCGGAGATGTTCCACACCCGGCTTCTGGATAACCTTACGACCGCGATCCTGCTGGTCGACCCCACCATGCGGGTCGTGTACCTGAATCCGGCGGCGGAGAATCTGCTCGAACTGAGCAGCGCGCGGGTCGTCGGCGAGGAAATCGGGCGCGTTCTGCAGGAGGACAGTGGCACCACCGCGTCGCTGCAACGCGTCCTCGAGTCGGGTGTCGGGTTCACCAAACGGCAGGCCACGCTGCGACTTGGGGTGGAGAAAGAAGTGATCGTCGACTACGTGGTCACGCCGGCCACACTGGAGACCGAAACGCTGATCCTCGAGATACAGCCCCTCGACCGCATGATGCGAATCAGTCGCGAGGAGGCGATCCTCTCAGCCCAACACCTCTCACAACTGCTGGTGCGAAGCCTGGCGCACGAGATCAAGAATCCACTGGGTGGTCTGCGCGGCGCGGCACAACTGCTTGCGCGCGAACTCGACTCGGAGCATCTCACCGACTACACGAACGTGATCATCGAGGAAGCAGATCGACTGCGTAATCTGGTCGACCGATTGCTGAGCGCACCACGCCGCATCACCCGCGAGCCGGTCAACATCCACGAGGTGCTGGAGCGGGTACGCCATCTGGTCGAGGCGGAAAGCGACGGCCGCATCGTGATCCAGCGCGACTACGACCCCAGCATCCCCGAGATCATGGGCGACCGTGAACAGTTGATCCAGGCTGTGCTCAACATATCGCGCAACGCGCAGCAGGCTCTGCGCTCGATGCCCAGCGACGCGCTACCCGAGCTGCGCTTCCGCACCCGCACCCAGCGCCAGTTCACCATCGGCAACAGCCGTCATCGCCTCGCCTGCCAGATCGACATCACAGACAACGGACCCGGCGTGCCGCCAGAGCTCATGGATACGCTTTTCGTGCCGATGATCAGCGGGCGCGTGGATGGCACAGGCCTCGGTCTGACGATTGCCCAGTCCATCATCAACCAGCACCACGGGCTGATCGAATGCAAGTCGAGCCCTGGAAAGACCGTCTTTTCGCTCCTGATTCCACTGGAGAAAGCCGATGACTGAAACCACAAGCGTCTGGATCGTCGATGACGACCGCTCCATACGCTGGGTGCTCGAGAAAGCCCTGGGGAGCGCCGGCATCAGCGCCAGCAGTTTCCCGGACGCCGACAGCATGATGCGGAAGCTGCGCACGCAAGTGCCCGATGCGGTCATCAGCGACATCCGCATGCCCGGCACCGATGGCCTGCAATTGCTCGCGCGGATACGCAGCTCCCACCCTGAGTTACCGGTGATCATAACCACCGCGCATTCAGACCTGGACAGCGCGGTGGCTTCCTATCAGGGCGGCGCCTTCGAGTACCTGCCCAAGCCCTTCGACCTGAACCGCGCGGTCGAACTGATCCGCCGCGCGGTCGAAGAAAGCCTGCGCGAAGAGGTGCGCGACACCCACAGCGCCGAGATGCCCGAGATGCTGGGTCAGGCGCCGGCGATGCAGGACGTGTTCCGCGCCATCGGCCGCCTGAGCCAGAGCAACGTCACGGTGCTGATCACCGGCGAGTCGGGCTCGGGCAAGGAATTGGTGGCCCGGGC
>CAJADV010000625.1 GCA_903938575.1 uncultured Gammaproteobacteria bacterium | reverse complement strand
TACGCGCCACCGGAGACGCGCGCTGTGCGCCCGGGGAAACCTCATGGCTGGGCACGACACAGGCGGATGCAGGCGGCGCGGTGCGCACGCCCTGCGGCAAGGTGGCGGGGGCCAGCGCGGGCTGCGCGCACGTTAGCGCGGCACTGGCGAGCCTGATGCACCGGCAGCCCTCCGCCACACGGGAGGAATTGCTGGCGGTCTTCAGGCGCGAGGCACGATACCAAGGCCCCGAGCGACGGCTGAGCTGAGCACAGCTGGAACGGTCCGCTCCCACGACGCGCCTCAGATCACGCTTGGGCACACCAGCCTTACGCAGGAATCACCGGATCAGGCATCTGGCTTTCGCCGCTGCGCCCATCCAGATCGCTGTCCATCCACGTCTGCAACAAGGCCCGCTGCGGCCTGAACCACGCGATGATCCTCCCGCAGGCGGGTGCCACAGCTTCCTCTGCCCAGGGCGCCATGCCGTGCAGCAGGTGTCGATGGAAGAGGCAGACCTCGCCGGGCTGCAGCTCCAGCACCACGCGCGGGCAGCGCAGGAAGGCCTCGCGCCGCGCCTCGGCATAGATCCCCGTGATATCCAGCTCGCCCCAGCATGCCGGATCGATTCCGCGAAATGCGCGCGCGAAAGCCTCACGCATGATGGCGTGCGAACCCTCCCAAAGCACCGTGGGTGAGGCATCACCCTGCCCCGTCACGAGCGGCACGCCGAGGATCCAGGCGTGCGGCTCGCGGAGAAAACGCTGCTTGGGCGTGCCCTGCGCAAGCAGCCCGTCGACATGCGCGGCATCGCGGTCGCGGCGAAAGCCAAACGCCGCTTCGCTCTCGCCCGGCATGGGCTGCGGATAACCGGGGTAGCAGATCGACAGCTGGGCACGGTGCAGCGGCAACGCGGGCCCCAGATGGCGCCTGATGAAATCCTGCGCCGCACCCGTGAGCGCAGGCCCCTCAGCCACGCGGCCCGCCGCGTCGTTTGGTAGCGTGTCAACGCCCACGAACCAGGTGCCACCGCAGCGCAGCCAATGGGCGTTGGCGGGATCAGTCGCCGCGTCGATGGCCACTGGCAGGGCATGAGCGGCCCAGGCCAGAACGGCGGGCTCCGCGGCAAATCGCAGCCAGCCGTCGCGAAGGAACCCGGCGACAGGATCAATCACAGGGGCAAGCCCGGCAGGCTCAGGCCGTGCCGGCAGCGATGCGGCGCAATGCCTCTTCGAAGATTTCCACCGGCTGCCCGCCCGATATCAGGTACTGCTGGTTCACGATCACGGCCGGCACCGAGTTGATGCCCGCGCCGGTGAAAAAGGCCTCGAGCTCGCGCACCTCGGTGACAAAGCGATCGCTGCCCAGAATCTCGATTGCCGCGAGCGGATCAAGTCCTGCAAGCCCGGCAACCCGCGCCAGCACCTCGTGCGACGAGGGATCTTCCCCATCGGTGAAATAGGCGGCGAGCAGGGCCTTCTTCAGCGCGCGCTGCCGGCCAGCCGGCACGGTGCCCGGCTCTCCCGCCCAATGGAGCAACCGGTGCGCATCGAAGGTGTTGTAGATGCGGTCACGGCCCTCGAGCCGGAACACGAAACCCAGCTCGGCGCCGCGCTGGCGGATCGTCTCGCGGATGCCGGCGTGCTGCTCGGGTGTGCTGCCGTACTTTTGCGCCAGGTGCTCGGTGATGTCCTGCCCGCCCGGGGGCATCTGCGGGTTCAACTCAAAAGGCTGGATATGGAACTCGGTCTGCACCTCCGCGCCGATGCGCTCCAGCGCCTGTTCCAGGGCGCTCAAACCGATGGCACACCACGGGCAGGAGATATCGGATACGAAATCGATCCGCAAAGACGCTGTCATGGGGCTCTCCAGGGCGGGGAATGGAAGGCGGGGATCTCTCCCTTCTCATTATCGCCCGGGCCTCGGGTCCCTGCCATCACACATCCGCGCATGTCTTCCAAGGTTCGAAAAAGCCGCTCTAGCCGGGGCGCCACGCGAGTCCACAGCGGGCAAGCCTTCCCCGCCCTGCCGCCACGTCTGGCATCGCAAACGGCTCGCTCCTTACATCGGTCGTGCTGGACGCCAGGACTCCCGTCGGACTGCTGCCGGTCAAATTCCACACAAGCCTATGCGTAGGGTCGAATTTTCCGTCATGGCGCAAGGCACCTCGACGACCTCCCCGTATTGACCCTCTGACAGCGCTTCGGAGTTAATGCCGTCTGCACCGATTTCGCCTGGAGATCCACGCATGAAACTCCGCATCAACCAGCAAGAACGCAGCTTCGAGGTCGATCCGCAGATGCCACTGATGTGGTTGCTGCGTGATGAACTCGGTCTTACCGGCACCAAGTTCGGCTGTGGCATGGGCCTGTGCGGCGCCTGCACGGTACACATCGACGGCAAGGCAGTGCGCTCCTGCATAACGCCGGTCAGCAGCGTGACGGGCGAGGTCACCACGATCGAGGGCCTGTCGGCAGACGGCAATCATCCCCTGCAGGTCTCGTGGCGGGAGCTGAACGTGCCGCAGTGCGGCTACTGCCAGCCGGGCCAGATCATGAACGCCGCGGCGCTGCTGGCGGCCAATGCGAAGCCCTCTGACCAGGAGATCGTCGAGGCGATGTCCGGCAACATCTGCCGCTGCGGTTGCTACCAGCGGATCTTCGCGGCGATCAAATCCGCTGCGCAGGAGGCCTGAGGTGGCAACCACTGACCCGCATCGTCAGACCGTGATCAGCAACCTCAGCCGCCGCAAGGTACTGAAGGGAATCGTGTCAACGGGTGGCTTGGTGCTCGCGGCACGGGTGATGCCGCGCGGCGCGCAAGCAGGCATCGTTGAGGCCTACGCGACCGGCGCCGGTGCCATGTCCGGCGGCACCGTGTGGAATCCACAGGTGTTCGTGAGCATCGCGCCCGATGGCACTGTGACCATCGTGGCTCATCGATCCGAGATGGGCACTGGCGTGCGCACCAGCCTGCCCTTGCTGATTGCCGAGGAAATGGACGCCGACTGGAGCCGGGTGAAGATCGTGCAGGCGCCTGGTGACGAGAAAACCTATGGCAACCAGGACAACGACGGCTCGCGCAGCGTGCGGCATTTCATCCAGCCGATGCGTGCCTGCGGCGCCGCCGCGCGCCAGATGCTCGAGCAGGCAGCCGCGACGCGCTGGGGTGTCGCGACGGCAGAATGTCAGGCGAGCAATCACACCATCGTGCACCGCCCAAGCGGTCGCTCGCTCGGTTTCGGCGAACTCGCCGCCCTTGCCGCAAAACTCCCCGTGCCCGCAGAGGACACGCTCAGGCTGAAGGATCCCTCAGGGTTTCGTTATATCGGCAAAGGCACGGTGCCGATGACTGATCTGCACGACATCACGGTGGGCAAGGCCATCTACGCCCAGGACGTCAGGCTCCCGGGCATGCGCTACGCCGTCATCGCGCGTCCTCCGGTCCTCCTCGGCAAGGCGGTGTCGTGGAACGCCGACGCCGCGCTCAAAGTGCCGGGCGTGCTGAAGATCCTGAGCATCGCGTCTACGCCGATGCCCGCCAAGTACGCACCGCTCGGCGGCATCGCCGTCATCGCAACCAGCACCTGGGCTGCCACAAAAGGTCGCGAGGCACTCGGTGTTGTCTGGGACGATGGTGAAAACAAGAGCTACGACTCCGACGCATATGCGACCGAACTGGCGGTGCGCGCCCGCGCACCTGGCAAGATCGAGCGCGACGAGGGTGACATCGACCACGCGCTCGCCAACGCAGCCAAGGTAATCGAGCGCGAGTACTGCATCCCGCACGGCCACCACGCCAGCATGGAGGCACCTGCAGCGGTAGCGCGCATCAGCAACGGGAAGGCCGAGGTATGGGCCTGCGCACAGAGTCCGGCCGGAGCTCGTGCCGACATTGCTGCAACGCTCGGACTCGAGGAGACGGACGTCACGCTCAATGTCACGCTGCTGGGCGGCAGTTTCGGCCGCAAATCGCAGTGTGATTTTGCGCTCGAGGCCGCCGTCATCTCCCGCGAAATGGGCGGCACCGCGGTCAAGGTGGTCTGGACACGCGAGGACGACATCCGCCACGGCTTCTACCACGCGATCTCGTACCAGCATGTGACGGCCGGCATCGATGCGACGGGCAAGGTGATCGCCTGGCGTCAGCGCAGCGTCGCGCCTTCGTTCATGGCGAACTTCATGCCCGACCCCGGCCGCCAAAGCGCGGGGGAGCTTGGCATGGGCCTCACCGACCTCGCGTTCGACGTGCCCAATCTGCGGCTCGAGACGGGCGAGGCCAAGGCGCATGTGCGACTCGGCTGGTTCCGTTCCGTGAACAACATTCCCCACGCCTTCGCCACGCAATCGATGGTGGCGGAAGTGGCGGCCGAACTCGGACGCGATCCGAAGGACTTCCTGCTCGAGCTGATCGGACGGCCGCGCGTCGTCGATCCGCGCAAGAGCGTGAGCAGCGAATTCGTCAACTACGACGACCCCTGGGAAGGCCATGTGATCGACACCGCCCGCCTGCGCGGCGTGGTCGAACTGGCAGCCGCCAAGGCGGGCTGGGGACGCACACTACCCCCAGGGCACGGTCTGGGCATCGCGGTACAACGCAGCTTCGGCAGTTACGTGGCATCGGTAGTGGAGGTGGCGGTGGATGCCAAGGGCGAGCTCTCCGTACCCCGCGTGGATACGGCCATCGACTGCGGTTTCTTCATCAATCCCGAACGCATCCGCTCGCAGATCGAGGGCGCAGCCGTGATGGGCCTCACCGTGGCCAAGCACAGCAACATTAGGTTCAAGGACGGACGTGTGCAGCAGAGTAACTTCCACGATTACCCGGTGCTGCGCATGGGTGAGGGGGCGATGGACGTGCGCACCCACATCGTGCCGCACGGTGTCGACAAGGCATCGGGTGGCGTGGGCGAGCCCGGACTGCCACCGTTTGCCCCGGCACTGGCGAACGCGGTATTCGCAGCCACCGGCAAGCGGATTCGCAACCTGCCCATCGGCGCCCAGCTGAAGGGCTGATCGCAGCACGCCCGCGGCAGAGTCAGTCCGGCGCCACATCCACTGCATGACGCTGCAACCAGGCTCGCAAATGGCTGCGCTGCGCATCGCTGCCGGCAGCCTGCGTGAGCCGGTGCGCCAGGACCACGGCCCGGTCTCCGGGCGCGACCGGCAAATCACGCAGCAGCGGTGCGACTTCCACACCCTCCACGCGCCACACGCCTAGCGGCTGCTCGCTGGTGATCAGCACCTCGCGTTCGCGGATCAGGCCGTCCTCGACTACCGGGCGCAAAGCCGCGCCATCGATGCGTGCAACCGGCGCATGCGCGGCAAGCGCATCCGGCCAGGCCGAGCGCTCGCGCCAGAAGGACTCATCCGCCCAGCGCGCCTCCGCCGCGTAAAAATCGCGACCGATGCGCGCGAAACGCAGGAAGGTCTCGCGCAGCCGTGAGGCGTGAAAATCCAGTGCGAGTGCGGTGTGCTGCGGGCTTAGCAGCAGCGTATTGATGACGGCCGGCGCGGTGGTAGCAGACGAGAGCGCCTGAAAGATCCCGTTGCCCGAGAGCGGATCGACCGCCATCGCTGCGTCGCCCACGCGAAGCACACCCCTATCCCACGGACGCGCATGCAGCGAAGCCGTGCTGGCGCGGGCGGTGGGTGGGCCCTCCGGCACACAGCCCTCGAGCCAGGCTTGCGCCTCCGGCAACGCGTCGATGCGCGCGCGGGCCCACGCGGCAAGTCCGGCGCGCTTGGGCAGTCCGGGTGCATCGGCCGCCAGGCAGAACTGCAGGTAGCGCTGCCCGGTGGCAAGCCGCGCGAGCCAGACCCAACCATCCGCGCAAGCAAACACGGCAGAGCCCGCCGGAGCGCGGGGGCCACGCGCACGCGTCAGCACCGCGAGTGTGGCCGGACCACGCAACCCCACTCCCCTGCCCTGCGGCGCGGCGCGTCCGCGCGCCTCCACCACAACGCGGGCGCGTAGCTCCGTACCATCGGCAAGACGCAGACCCGGCGCCTGATCATCGTGCAGCACGGTGGCGACACGCGCCGGCATCACGCGCACGCCGGCCTGCTGCAGATCCGCGATAAGTGCGGTATCGAAACCCGGGCGCCAAAGCAGGCTCTCGGCGTTCTGCGCGCGGCGCTCGCCATTCCAGTCAACCTCGCGCAACACGGGCGGGGAAATCTGCTCCAGCGCCTGCCGGAAGCCGGCCTGCCGCAGGGCCTCGACGACACGCCGGGAAATTCCCTCGCAGGCATCGAAAGGGCGCGGCAAGCCCACCACGCAGACGCCATAGCCTAGGCGCGCGAGGCCAAGCGCTACCGCCGCGCCGGCGGGACCGGCGCCGGCGACAAGCACATCAGCATGAAGGGCCTGGGGCACGGTGGATTCCACGGGTGATGTAGTTGACGAACACAGAGTCTAGCGTCAGCGGATGGTGTCGCGGGCACGGCCCGCTCCTACGTACCCTACCCGC
>CAJADV010000624.1 GCA_903938575.1 uncultured Gammaproteobacteria bacterium | reverse complement strand
GTCGCGCACTGACCTTTGGGGTTGCCTTTGTGGACCTGGATGCCGACGGCTGGGAAGATCTTGTCTTGGCAAACGGACATATTGAAGAACGCATCGTGGATGTTCAACCCACGCAGCGCTATGCGCAGCCCGCGCAGGTGTTCTGGAACCGCGCTGGACAGCCGGGCCCGACCTTCACGGAGCTTCCCAGTGCGTCACTGGGCGCGTTGGCCACTCCAGTGGTTGGTCGCGGACTCGCATGGGGCGACTTTGATCACGACGGCGCACAGGACCTGGTGATTGGCGCAGTGAGCGGCACGCCGCTTGTTGTGCGCAACGCCACTCAGCAGGGTGGTCATATCGAAGTCGTGTTGATTGACCCAATCCATCCAGGCAATCGCGATGCGATCGGGGCACAGGTGATGATTCAACTTGACAATGGACGGACGCTGCGGAGGACGGTGATGCCGACGCGTTCATACCTTTCACAGGTGCCGCCACACGCTCACTTTGGAATCGGCGAAGCGCACGTCACCTCTTGCGAAGTTCGCTGGCCAGATGGCCAACAGACCAAGCCAGTGATTCAACGCTCCGACGAAGGATCGCGCGTCACCATTTCGCGGTGAATGCCCGTTGCCTGGCGAACTCAGGAATTCGCACAGGAATAGCCGGGTTCCACCACGATCCGCCATTCACTCAGGGGCATAAACCCCAGGCGGCGAGCAGCGTTCCAAGGTCTGCACCGTTGGTGTCGCCGTTGCCGTCAAGGTCAGAGTTTCCACCCGTGCCCCATCCAGCGAGCAGCGTGCCGAGGTCCGCACCGTTGACCACACCGTTGCCGTCAAGGTCACCCAAGCATGGGTTGACGCATGTGACCGCAGCGATGGAGAAGTCATCAATGCCAACTTCAGTGATTGAATTGTCGGGCGAGTCAGAAATCGAGAAGCGGAAGCGCATCGTCGAAGTCAAGTTTGGCACAACGTTGCGCAGTGAGAAACTCACACGATTCCATGCATTTGGAGTTGGATAACTTGAAACGTTTTCCAAGCGACCCCAAGTGGTGCCACCATTCGTACTGATTTCTACAAACAGCACGTCGACTTCAGCTGGCGTTGAACCAGCGGGAGCAGCATCGCTGCAGAAGTACCAGCGTGAGTAGGTGACTGTGGCGTTGACGGCGGTGGACAAGTCGAACACTGGGCTAACGAGACGGGTGGTGCCTCCGTCAACATCGGCTGCAGTGGCGGCGCCTCCAGCGAGCCCGTTCTGCGTTACCCACGCCTTCGTTCCCACAGCACTGGCATCGGTTGCAGGTGCTGAGGCGTAGATACCGCTGGTGGTTCCAATCGGCGTGGCTACTTCCCAACCGCCGGTGGTCAGACCGCCTTCATTGATGACCGTCCAGTCCGAAGTGTTCACCTCCATGTCATTGGAGTATGGCTGCGTGTTGCCGCTCTGCACGGAGATCGGATTGGTGTTCGTTGGGGCAGTGGCCGGATCGTTGAACGAGATTCCGTTATCCATGGTGGCAGTCACATAGAAGCGAACAGCCTGGCCACATTGGAATGGGGGCAGGGTTGCTTGGAACATGTTGGCGCCCAGAGAAGGCAACACCACTGATTGGAACGCCCCGCCGTCAACGGACCAGAACAGCCGTGTGGAATCAGCGATGACGGTTCCACCAGACACATTTTGCTGCACTCGGAACGACTTTGCCACACCCGGGGCT
>CAJADV010000623.1 GCA_903938575.1 uncultured Gammaproteobacteria bacterium | reverse complement strand
GTCTTAACGGTCCCCACGGGGATGCCCATTATGTCGGCGATCTCGGGATGCGAGAAGCCGCGTTGCAGGGAGAAGTGGATCGCATCGCGCTGGGCCGCACTCAGATGCTGCATGGCGGCGTCGAAATCGGCCATGAATTCGCGTGCCTCGTGGGCGTCTTCGTGCAGGGCGTGGTGATCCTCGATCTCGGTGGTATCGGGTTCGCTGCGGCGGATCTCGCTCAGGAAACTGCGATAGGCGATACGGAACATCCAGGTGCGGAAGCTGCTGTCGCCGCGGAAGTCACCGATCGAGCGCCATGCTTTCACGAAAGACTCCTGCGCGAGGTCATCGGCCAGCGCGAGGTTGCCGCGCGTCAGGCGGCGCAAGGTCCGGCGCACATCCGACTGGTGGCGCGAGACCAGCATCGCAAACGCGTGACGGCCGTCTCCGGCCGCCGCGCGTCGGGCGAGTTCCTCGTCGCTGGGCAACATGGCGCGGGCCCCGACTCGCCCGATTACGCGCCCTGCTGGCGCGTTTTCTCGAGTTTCCAGACCAGCAGCTGCGCGAGGCCGATGGCAAGCGGGATCAGGCCGATGGAGGCCGCGCCCACGCCGGCGTTCGCCAAGAACATTCCGCCCACGCCAAGGCCGATCGCCACGTTTACGGTGCCGCGGGCAAGGCCTGATTTACCGTTGCTGCCCTTGTCGAGAGCGTCCAGCAGCTCCACCGGCACGTCCTTGCCCTGGGCGATGATGCGGTCGATGGTCTGGTGCACCATCTCGCGCTTGCGGCGGTTGTTACGGCTCACGATGGCCACGATGAACACCGGGCCACCGAAGATCACCAGCAGGGCCACCACGGGAGCCAATTGCTCGAGGAAGCTGTCGTCCTCGACGCGCACCTCGCGGTGTACCTCAATCGGACCCTTCAACTGCCGCAGGTCCTCGAGGGCTGCCTTCAGCTCGGTGATATCGCCCTGCTCGGAGCTGCGCACATCCTCGGGCAATGACTCCAGCGCGGATTCCAGGCGCCCGACAATGCGGGCCACGATCTCGGCGTGGTCCTTGTCGCCGTCCAGGCTGATCTCGATACCGTGCGGGCTACCGTCCTTGCCGCCGTCTGCATCGATGCTCAAGCGGAAGCTCTTCTTGCCAGGCAGGGATTCGGCCGGAGCCGCAGCAGACGGCGCGGCGGGTGCATCGGCCGCGGGAGCCGCAGGGTCTGCGGCGGGGCCCTGGGCCATGGCCAGCGAAGAGCAGCAGGTGATGAGAATGGCGGCGGCAGCGTTGCGCAATTGCGTGATCCTGTTCATCGAAAGTCCTCCCGGGACATGAGTTCCTGTCTTTAGAGACGCCACTGCGGCAGCGATGGATTCAGTACGCCGGGAAAAGTTCGGGGCCCCGCTGCCTGCTCAGTCGCGGGAAAGCCCCAGGGCGGCGAAGACCTGCGCGCGAAGCTCGGGGCTTTCGTTCACCAGATGATGGCGCGCCCCCTGCAGGATCCGGATCTCGGCAGCCGGGAAAGTCTCGCGGATTCGCGCCAGATTCCAACGCCAGTCGACCGTGGTGTCCTGATCGCCCTGTATCACCAGCGGCGCGTAGTCGTTTGGCATCTCGGCCATGAATACACCGAGCCAACGGCGCATGGCGCTCACCCAGCGCAGTGGCAAGCGAGCGCTCTGCAGCGGGTCGCGCTGGAGAAAGGCCAGGAAATCCGTGTCACCGGAGTTCGGCATGAAACGTCGCGTGATTGAGCTGCGAAACGGGCTGAGCACCGTGTGCATTGCACGCACCTTGGCCCAATCAGCGGGCCGTACCAGCGGCGCCAGGAGGATCATGCGCCGGAACGGGCAGGCAAGGCCGAGACGGCGCTGCCGGAATGCCCATGCCATCAGGATCGCGCCGCCGGTGCTCTGGCCGATGCCGAACAGCGGTCCCGGCAACTGGGGACCGTAGCGCGCGATGACGGCGCCCAGCACATCCACATAGTGCTCGAAGGTCTCGATGCTTGCCTGCAAACCCGAAGACAGCCCATGACCGGGAAGATCCCAGGCAAGGACGGCATATCCATGACGCAGGCAGTATTCACTCAGCTTGCCGTAGAGGCCCGCGTGATCGAAATAGCCGTGCACCAGCAGGCAGGTGCCGCGCGGCCGCGGTGGCAGGTAGAAGTGGCAGGCGATATCAAAACCCGCTGCCGGCAAGCGGCCGAAGTGATGCACCACACCGGGGATGCGGTTGGCAAAGTCGATGCCGTAGTACGCGAGATAGTCCTGCTCGGCACTGCTCGGGACCGCGAGGCCCGAGAACTCGAGATCACGCAGACCATCCCGTACGGCCTGCGGGTCGAAGCCCGGGATGAGCCCGCGCTCGGAACGCGGCCCGCCCATGCCCGTGCCCTCAATTCACCTTGGCAACAAGCTCGCCCTTGGCGTAGCGATCGGCCATGGCCTCGAGCGAGAAAACGCGGATGCGATCGGCCTGGCCCTCGCAGCCAAACGCCACGTAGCGATCGCGGCAGAGCTCCTTCATGGCCTTCATCGTCTCTTTGAGATACTTGCGCGGATCGAACTCCGAGGGATTTTTAGCGAGGAAACGGCGGACCGCACCCGTCGAGGCAAGCCGCAGGTCGGTGTCGATGTTCACCTTGCGAACGCCATGGCGGATGCCTTCCTGGATTTCCTCTACGGGAACGCCGTAGGTCTCCGGAATCTTGCCACCGAACTCGTTGATGACTGCCAGCCAGTCCTGTGGCACCGAGGAGGAGCCGTGCATCACCAGGTGTGTGTTGGGAATGCGCGCGTGGATCTGGCGGATGCGATCGATGGCGAGGATATCGCCGGTGGGCTTGCGCGAGAACTTATAGGCGCCGTGACTGGTGCCGATGGCGATGGCAAGTGCGTCAACGCCAGTCGCGTTCACGAAGTGGGCGGCTTCCTCGGGATCGGTGAGCATCTGCTCGTGGCTAAGGGTGCCCTCGGCGCCGATGCCATCTTCCTCGCCGGCCTGGCCGCTCTCCAGCGAGCCAAGGCAGCCGAGCTCGCCTTCGACCGACACGCCGCAGGCGTGCGCCATATCCACCACCTGGCGGGTGACGCGGACGTTGTAGTCGTAGTCGGTGGGGGTTTTGCCATCGTCACCGAGCGAGCCGTCCATCATCACGGAGCTGAAACCCATCTGGATGGAGCGCTGGCAAATCCCCGGGGAGACGCCATGGTCCTGGTGCATCACGATCGGGATGTGCGGGAACTCCTCGATGGCGGCGAGGATCAGGTGACGCAGGAAATTGGAGCCGGCGTATTTGCGCGCACCTGCCGAGGCCTGCACGATCACCGGACTCGCCGTCTCGTCGGCGGCCTCCATGATGGCGCGCATCTGCTCGAGGTTATTCACGTTGAAGGCGGGCACGCCGTAACCGTGCTCGGCGGCGTGGTCAAGAAGCTGGCGCATGCTGATGAGGGCCATCGTGAGGTCTCCGTGGATTGTGCTCGGTCACAGACAGACCGCTTTCAGGCGCTCCGGCCCGGGTGGCGGTCATTCGAAGTCTAATGGACAGGTCCGGGGCTGTCATCGAAACACTGCGCCGCGTTTTCCAGCAGGCCACGCAGCGGCTACACTCAAGCGACACTGCAGGGAGTTGCACCATGCGCCTGACCATCCTCACGCTCGTCGCCTCCATCGTCCTCAGCGGCTGCCTCGCGGCCGGCCAGACCACCGAGGACAAGCGCCGCAATATCCAGAACATGCGCAAGGAAGTACTTACCGACCTCTACCGCGTCCACCCGGAAGCTCAGGAGGAGATCAAGAGCGCGCCAGGTTATGCGGTGTTTTCCAACTGGAACGCCTACCTGATCTTTGCGTCTGTGGGGCAGGGCTACGGAGTGGTGGTCGATAACGTGAGCGGTGCCAACACCTACATGGGTATGGGCACAATAGGCGGCGGGCTGGGTGCGGGCGTGAAGGACTACCGGGCGGTCTACATCTTCCGCCAGCGCCACATCATGGAGCGCTTCATCGAGCAGGGGATCAACATCGGCGGCAACGCGGATGCCGCCGCCAAGGCGAGCACCCAGGGCAAGGCCTATGGCGGCGAGCTGCTGATGGACGGCATCAAGGTCTACCAGCTGACCGAATCGGGCATCGCCCTCCAGGCCACGATCCAGGGCACCAAGTTCTTCAAGGATGCGGACCTCAACTGACACCCGCCAGAAAATGGGGTCAGACCCCATTTATCGGGGATAAATAGGGTCAGACCCCGGTAAGTAACGCGGCTTCGAGAAAATGGGGTCAGACCCCATTTATCGGGGACAAATAGGGTCAGACCCCGGTAAGTAACGCGGCTTCGAGCCGCGTTACTTACCAATGCACGCCGCTGAAGACTTGGGCGAAGAGCTTGCGGGCGAGGTCGGTGGCGTTTTTGGGCAGCGCCTCGCGTTCGCGGGAGGCTTCTTCCTCCGACAGGCCGCGCGAGGCGGCCGAGTCGGGGAACAGCCGATACGCCTGATTCAGCACCAGTTCGCTCACGCGCGGCGCCACCGCTTGCGCCACCGCACCAGCCAGTCCCAGCCCCGTAGCCACCCGCTTTGGCTTGTCGATAATCGCCTTCATGACCAGATCCGAGGCCTGATCCGGCGTGAGGGTGGGAAAGGCGTCGTAGAGACGTGTCGGCGCGATCATCGGGGTGCGCACCAGCGGCATGTTCACGGTGGTGAAGCGCACGTTGCGGTCGGCGAACTCGGAGGCTGCGCACCAGGAGAATGCATCCAGCGCGGCCTTGGAGGCGACATACGCCGAGAAGCGCGGCGGGCTTGCCAGCACGCCTATCGAGGAAATGTTGACGATGTGGCCGCTGCGCCGCTCGAGCATGCTCGGCCCGAAGCCCAGAATCAGCCGCAGCGCGCCGAAATAGTTGAGCTGCATCGTGCGCTCGAAATCGTGGAAGCGATCAAAGGAGTACTGCACCGAGCGGCGGATCGAGCGACCGGCGTTATTGATCAGGATGTCCACATGCCCGTGCTCGGCCAGTACGGCCTGCACGAAACGGTCGCAGTCGGCCATCTCGGCCAGATCGCAGGGGTAGGCGAAGGCCTGACCGCCGCGCTCGCGGATTTCGTTCAGTGCGTCCTCGAGCTTCTCGGGGGTGCGCGCCGCCAGCACGACGATCGCGCCGGCATCCGCCAGTTTGTGCGCGCAATCGAGCCCGATGCCCGAACTCGCGCCAGTAACAACCACCACCTTCCCGGCCACCTCCTGGCGCAGCCGTTTGGGCAGATCACCGCCGATCGCCCGCGCGAGCGCACGCGCCAACTGCCCGCCACCGCGGCGGGACACATCCGGCGACAAGTGCTGCTCCCAGTAGCGCCAAAGCACCTCGGCATAATCCTCGAAGCGCGGGCAATCGATCCCCGCGGGCTCCAGTAACTTGCGGGTGCGCGTCGAATCAAAGCGCGTGGGATAACCGACGAATTGCAGCGTTTCAGCCGGTATGCCGTACTGGCGAAGCACGCCGGCGAGGGCTTTCTTCACCGGCGGCGCTCCGGCCAGGCGACCGACCGGCAGCTGCGCCAACAGCCCCTCGATCAACCCACCACGCAATACGCCCACCGAGGGCCCATGCGCCGCGTGCAACAGCACCCGCAGCAGGTCGCCCACCGAGATGCCATCGGGATCGGTAAGGAAAAAGGTCTTGCGGTCCTGACCGCGCAGGTGAAGCAGGTAGTCCATCGCCTGAACCACGTAGTCCACCGGCACGATATTGAGACTGCCCCCCTCGACCACCAGTGCGCGCAACCAGCCGGGCAGCGAATTGCTCACAGCCCGCACTGCGGGGAAGAAATAGTAGGGCCCGTCGATCTTGTCCATCTCGCCGGTCTGCGAGTGGCCGACCACGATGCCGGGCCGGTAGATGCGCCAGGGCAGCGTCTTCTCACGTCGCACCAGCGCTTCGGCATCATGCTTGGTGCGGTAGTAGGGATTGTCGAGGCCCGTGGCCTCCTCGAACATCTCCTCGGTAAAGCTGCCGCTGTAGAGGCCGGCTGCGGCAATCGAACTCATGTGATGGAAGCAGCGCACCTTGAGCGCGCGGGCGCAGGCCAGGGCGTTTCGGGTGCCGCCGACATTGGCCTCGAGTTGGGCGTCGGCATCGGCCGCGAGGTCGTAGATCGCGGCGAGGTGGATGAAGTGGGTCACCTTGCCGGCGAGCGCCGCCGTTTGCGCACGGCCTATGCCGAGGCGCTGGCGCGACAGATCTCCGGTAACAGCGATCAACTGCGACTCATCCACGCCCCACAGGGCACGCAGTTGCTCTACCTTGCCCAGCGACTGCTCGCGCACCAGCAGCCAGACCCGACCACCACGGTCTAGCAGATGCGGAATCAAGAAGCGGCCGATGAAACCCGTGCCGCCGGTCACGAAATACGTGTTTGCCATCAGACTCGTTCCCCGTGCCCGATCCAGGAGGGACTCAGGCGTTCAGCAGATAGGCGTTCAAGCCGGCCTGTCGCATCAGGTAGACCGCCAGTTCGCTGCGCTTGCCTCCGTCGGGCGTGACCAGATAGCTCTTGTTGCGGTCGAGTTCACGCAACTGCTTGCGCAAGACCACCACCGGCATGCTCATCGCGCCCTCGATATGCCCCGAGCGATATTCAGCAGGAAAGCGCACGTCGAATATCTCGTAGCCGATGCCAGCGCCGGAAAGAAAAGTCCGCGCCTTGGCAAGATCGATCGTCTGCACCAGCGATGACTTGAAGATGGCGTCGAACTGGGCGCGAGTAAGGCGGCCCAGCACGCCATCGGTGACCATCCGCACGGTCGCGTTCCGCAGGGTGTCGGCCACCAGGGCCTCCTCGCCAAAGTAATCACCCGGAACGAGGTCGAAGGTCTGGCCCTTGTAGGGGCCATTATCCTCGGTGATTACCTTGGCCTCGCCCTGCTCGAGGATGTAGAAGTGCTCGCCGCGCGTGCCGGCCTTGACCACGTCCTGGCCGGCACTGAAGGAAACGCGCTCGAGCTCGATGAAACAGCGCTGGATATTGGTGGCCGAGAGATTCGACATCAGCGGGGCCTCGAGCAGCCTCGCCATCCAGTCTTCGGAGTACTCGTCGTCGAAACGGGCCTCTTCGAGACGCTCCTCGGCGTTGTCGACCATCACCACATCGAAGCTGCCATCGTCAGCGGCGCCCGCGAGGAGCGAATCCATGGCGTCGCGTTTCAGCACCAGCACCTTGCTGTCTGCCGTGGCGCGGACCGAGGAGCCGCTGCGCGCCTGATCCTCGAGCGGGAAGCGGGCCTGACTCCCACCGGCGGCGATGATGTTGCGGCTGTCGAAGGATTCGCGGGCCTCGACCTCGCCCTCGAGCAGCAGGTAGGTCACGTCCACAGGCGGGTTCTTGCGGAACAGGAACTGACCCTTGGCGAGCTGCATGACCGAGGCGCCGCTCAGCACCCGCGCCATTTCTGCCTCGGTGATGAGGGTGAGCGGATGGAAGCGCTGCAGCACATCGAGCGCGAGCTCGACTCCATCGACCTTGGCCATCACTTACTCCTTGCCGGACACAGCTCGCTGCTCGAGTATTTCCACTGCAGGCAGTACACGCCCCTCGACATACTCGAGGAAGGCACCGCCGCCGGTGGACACGTAGGAAATCCTTTGCTGTACGCCAAAGGTCTCCAGCGCCGCCAGGGTGTCGCCGCCACCGGCGAGCGAAAACCCCGCGCTGTCGGCCACCGCTTGCGCCACGGCCCGGGTACCTTCCGCGAACTGCGGTATCTCGAACACCCCCACGGGGCCATTCCAGAGGATGGTGCCGGCGCCGCGGATGATCTCGGCGAACCGCGCCGCAGTACGCGGACCGATGTCGAGAATCATGTCCTCCGGCCCGACGTCAGCCACCTCAACGATGCGCGCCTCGGCGTCCGTGGCGAAGCGATCGGCAACGACGACATCGACGGGCAGCGGAATGGCTGTTTTCTGCATGAGGGCACGAGCCGTGTCGAGTAGATCCGGTTCGGCCAAAGACTTGCCGATGGGAAGCCCTGCCGCGGCGAGGAAGGTGTTGGCGATGCCGCCGCCCGGAATCAGCTGATCGACCTTGCCCGAGAGCTGCTCCAGCACCGAGAGTTTGGTCGAGACCTTGGAGCCGCCCACGATGGCCAGCAGCGGACGCGCCGGATGCTGCAGCGCGCGGCCGAGGGCGTCCAGCTCGGCGGCGAGCAACGGACCCGCGCAGGCCACGGGTGCAAAACGCGCCACACCGTGCGTGGAGGCCTCGGCGCGATGGGCCGTGGCGAAGGCATCCATCACAAAGATGTCGCACAAGGCGGCCATGCGGCGCGAGAGCGCCTCGTCATCCTCTTTTTCGCCCTTGATGAAGCGCACGTTCTCGAGCAGCGCGATCTCGCCCTCGCCCACCTCGACGCCATCCAGCCAGTCCGAAACCAGCGGCACCGGGCGGCCCAGCAGTTCAGTGAGTCGCTGCGCGACCGGCGCGAGGCTGAACGTCGCGTTGTCGGCTTGGGAGGCGCCGGCCTTGGGTCGGCCAAGGTGTGACATCACGAGCAGGCGAGCGCCACGCTCGAGCGCGAGACGCAGGGTGGGGAGAGCCGCCGTCAGCCGGGCATCGCTGGTAACCCGGCCGTCCTTGACGGGCACATTGAGATCCTCGCGGATCAGTACCCGCTTGCCACGAAGCTCGAGGTCGGTCATCAGGATCACGGACATGCTTCTTCTCCCTGTGTTGTCCCTGTCGTTACGCGGAGGCCTCCGCGGCTGACCAATATAGCGCGACATCGAGCATACGGTTGGCGTAGCCCCACTCGTTGTCGAACCAGGTCAACACCTTCAACAATCGCCGCCCGCCGAGCCGCGTCTGTGAGGCATCGACCACACCGGAGCGGGGATCGTGGATGAAGTCGCAGGAGGCGAGCGGCTCGGAGGTGTAACCGAGGATGCCGGCGAGGGAGCCGCGGGAGGCTTCCTCGAGAACCGCGTTCACCTCGGCCACCGAGGTATCGACCCCCAGCACCACGGAAAGGTCGATGGCCGAGACATTGAGCGTGGGCACCCGCATGGCCTGTGCCTCGAAGCGGCCCGCGAGGGCGGGAAGCACCCGGCCGATGCCCGCCGCAAGGCCGGTATCTACGGGGATGATCGACTGCAGGGCCGCGCGCGTCTTGCGCAGGTCAGTGTTGTGGTAGGCGTCCAGGACCGGCTGATCGTTCATGGCCGAATGGATCGTGGTGATGACCCCGGTCTCGACACCGAAAGCCCGCTCCAGCACGTCG
>CAJADV010000622.1 GCA_903938575.1 uncultured Gammaproteobacteria bacterium | reverse complement strand
GGCGGGTTGCGGCAGGTGGTCGAGTCGGTGGGGCTCAGCTGGTCGCAGGCGCGCTTGCAACTGGGCAATCGCAGCTACGAGCAGGATTTCGAGCACAACCGCAAGGCGCTCTACGAGGCGGGCATCTGGGGCGTACCCGCCTTCCGGCTCCTCGATGCGCAGGGCCGAGAAATCCTCAGTGCCTGGGGACAGGACCGTTTGTGGCTCGTGGCGCGCGAGATCGTGCGCTGCCGCGGTCTGTGACGCGATGGTTCACGATCTGCGGACGGGAGACATCACGATGGATAACTCCCACATTGATCTGATCGTCGCCGACATCGGCGGCACCAACGGCCGCTTTGCGCTCGCGCGCTGCGGCGCCGCCGGGCAGGGGATATCGCTGCGGGCCATCCGCGATTACCGCAACGCCGGACTCGCGGCTTTCGATGACCTGCTGGCGCTCTATCTCGCCGACCTCGACGAAGCCCGTCCGCAGCATGCCTGCTTCGGGATCGCCGGCCCGGTGCAGTCCGGGCACGGCCGCATCACGAACCTCGGCTGGGTGCTCGATGCCGGCCAGCTCCAGCAGCGCTTCGGCATCGCCGATGTGATGCTGGTGAACGACTTCGCGGCGCTTGCCTGGATGCTGCCGCAACTCCCTGCCGGCGCCACCACCGCCGTTATCGATGCACCCGCACCGCCCGCGGGGCCGCGCAGCGTGATCGGACCTGGCACCGGCTTCGGGGTCTCGCTGGTGGTGGAGAGCGGTTGCGAGCGGGTGGTCGTCAGTACCGAGTGCGGTCATATGTCCTTCGCCCCCTGCACGCGCATGGAGCGTGACCTGAAGGCCTTCCTCGAGCCCACGCTCGGGCATGTCTCGGTCGAGTCGCTGCTCTCGGGTGCAGGGCTGGTGCGCATCCACGACTTTCTGATCGGGCACGCGGCATCAGGCAGTTCCGTTGCCAACCCGGCCGATATCACAGCCGCCGCACTCGATGACAGCACACCTTCCTGCACGCAGGCCGTGCAGGTGTTTCTCTCGATCATGGGCAGCGTCGCCGGCGATATCGCGCTGGCGCACGGCGCCACGGGAGGCCTGTTTCTGGCGGGAGGCGTGCTGCCCCGTATCGCCTCGCTGATTCCGGCCAGCAACTTCCATGAGCGATTCGTCGACAAGGGGCCGATGCGCGATTACCTCGCAGGCATACCGGTACGCCTGATCACCGAGCCCTATATCGCCCTTCAGGGTGTCGCCGCCCTCTACTGCAGCCAGCGTGGGCGTTGAGAGAGCATCCCGGGCCCGCAGGCCCGGCGACGAAGTGGACGTTTTTCACGGCGAAGCGGGCAGGGTTCGCAGAGTACACTCAGGCTCCGGATGAATTACGGTCATTCCTGCTGCCGTGAGGTGGGTCTGGGCGGGGCGCTCGGCGAGCCTTGGGCGGGGGATTGGCGGGATGTCGTGAGCTCGGCGCCGTTTTCAATGACCGTGAGTGCACTCCCGCTCACGAGCCAGTACGACAGGAGC
>CAJADV010000621.1 GCA_903938575.1 uncultured Gammaproteobacteria bacterium | reverse complement strand
TGCAACGCGAGTTCTGCAGCCCGGAGCAGATCTTCAACTCCATCGATTACCTCACCAAGTGCGGCGTCGGCATCTGCGGCGCCTGTGCGACCCCCGACGGCCGACGGGGCTGCGTGGATGGCCCGTTCCTGTGCGCCCAAGTCTGACCGGCCACACGGCAATGCTCAGGGCTTGCCAGCGCAGCGTGGGTGGCGGGACACCGCCGTGATCGACCCGCGCACCGCGATGGTGTGCATCGCACTGATGTACGTGGTGCTGTCCGTCAATACCTGGGTCTATCTCGACGAGACAAAACGGACGTCCGTCCGCATCTGGTGCGCCGCAGGCCTGGTGGGCGGCCTCTCGATACTTTCCTACTCCTTGCGCGGCTACATACCCGAGTTCGCCTGCGTGCTGTTGGGCAACGGCCTTCTGGTGGTGGCCATGAGCAGCGGTGCGTATGCGCTGCGAATGGAGTCCCGCCCCTGGCGGCTCGGTGTGCTCGTTGCCGTACTTGCCGCCGATATCACCGCCATAGGTATCGCGCAGTTCATGGAGCTCGGAATGCTCTCGGGCCTGATCAACCGCCTGTCCGTGGCCGCGGCCGCATTGGCCGTGGCCTGGTCTGCATTCCAGGTCGGCCGCGATGCGCGGAGCATCAACGCCTACACCATCGCGGCGGCTTACGCGGCGGTGTGCGTGGTCTTCCTGATCCAGTCGGTGGTGACGGTGATACACGGGGATTTCTCGCCGATGAGCGGCGGCATCACGCCGCTTCTGCCGGTGTTCGTGGGGCTGATCGCGGCCGTGGTGAACCACATCAGTTTCCTCGGCATGGCCTTCGACCGGAGCGTCAGCCTGCGGCTGGAGTCGGCCGCAAATCTTGCCCGCGCCACGCAGCGCCAGACGCTGGGGCAGGAACTCGCCGCGCTCGATGCCGACCGCAGCATCGCGATGCTCGCGGCCTCCCTGGCGCACGAACTGAACCAGCCTCTCGCCGCTGCGCTCACCAATGCGCAGGTGCTGCGGCGCAACCTCGGCAAGAGCATCACAGCGCCCGAGGAGATAGACGGGATGCTGCGCAGCATCACCGCAGATGCCCGGCGCGCGCTCGACACCCTGCGGGGCTTTCATCGCATGGGCGTCGACGCACCGGCGGCATCCGAGCAGGCCGAGGCAGGCGCGCTGCTGGAGAGCGCGATCACCCGTCTCTCACCCGTGCTGCTTGCGGGCGGCGTGACCGTCAGGCGGAACCCGCCACCGCCGCAAACGTGGGTCATGGGTGGTGAGGTACAGCTGTCGCAGGTGCTGCTGAACGTGATCCGCAATGCCATCGAAGCCATGGAGGGCTGCGCGACACGCGAACTGCAGCTCGAGGGAGCACTGGACGGCGGCGCAGTGGTCCTGCGCGTGAGCGACACGGGCGCAGGCATGACCGAAGAGCAGGTCGCGCGCGTCGGTGAGTCCTTCAACACCACCAAGGCCGAGGGGCTCGGCATGGGGCTGGCGATATCCGTACACCTGCTGCGGGAGTGCGGCGGCACCTTGCGGGCGGTCAACCGCCCGGAGGGCGGGCTCTGCGTCGAGATCCGGCTCGTGCGCGCGACCGGTCCGGGCAGGATGACGGCATGATCCTCAGCAACTACACCATCCTGATGACGCTCGCGTTCCTGCACCTCATCCTGCCGCTGAACACCTGGGTGGCGATGTCGGGGCAGCGCAGCCGGGCCGTGCGGTACTGGTGCGCGAGCGGCGCACTGGGCGGGCTGGCTGCGGTAACGGGCATGCTGGCCCCGTTCCTGCCCGAGCCACTGGTCTACCGCCTGATCCCGTGGGCGGTGTTCACCTCTGCGAACATCCACTTGTTCAACCTGTTGGCCGATACGGCCCGGGA
>CAJADV010000620.1 GCA_903938575.1 uncultured Gammaproteobacteria bacterium | reverse complement strand
GCGATCTCGCAGGCCTTCTGATAGAACTGGAACTGCAGCAAGCGCGCGAGGAAGTAACGCGTGTAGGGCGTGTTGCCCGGGATATGGAATTTCGCGCCCGGATCGAAGTCTTCCTCACTGCGCGGCACCGGCGAGACGACACCCATGTATTTGAGCCTGAGGTCCGTCCAGCCCTTGTTCATCTGATCGATCGGGATGCTGCCGTCGAAAACGCCCCAGCGCCATTTGTCGACGAGCAGGGTCCACGGCAGGCCCGGCACTTTCTCGAGCGCCTGTCTGAGCAGCAAGCCGATATCGCGCGATGCGTCCGGCACCTTCGATGTGTCCAGCAACCCGATCTGCACCAGATATTCCGGCGTCACGGAGAGCGCGATCATGTCGCCGATCGCCTCGTGGAAACCGTCGTTCGCGCTGCCCAGATACAGGTAGGGCTGCTTGTTGTAAGCACGCTGGTAGAAGTTGTGACCGAGCTCGTGGTGCACGGTGACGAAATCACTGGCATTCACCAATGTGCACATCTTGATGCGCAGATCGTCCTTGTTGTCGAGGTTCCATGCCGAGGCGTGGCAGACCACCTCACGGTCACGCGGCTTCACGATCTGGGAGCGGGCCCAGAAGGTGTCCGGCAGCGGCGCGAATCCGAGCGAGTTGAAGAAGTTCTCGCCCGTCTTCACGATCTTCACCGCGTCGTAGTCTTTCTTCACGAGCAGATCGCTGAGGTCGTAGCCGATGTCACCAGCACCTGCGGGCGCGGCGATGTCGTAGATCGAATCCCATTCCTGCGCCCACATGTTGCCAAGCAAGTCCGCGCGGATGGGGCCGGTGGCGGGCTGCACGCCATCACCATATTTCTGGTTCAGCTTACGGCGCGTGTAGCAATGCAGCTGGTCGTAGAGCGGCTTCACCTCACCCCAGAGCGAATCCGTGAGCGCGGCAAAATCATCAGGTTTCATGTCGTAGTTGGAGCGCCACATCGCGCCCAGATCCGCAAAGCCGAGTTCCTTCGCACCCTGGTTGGCGATATCCACCAGCCGCACGTAATCCGCTCGCATGGGCTTGCCCACGGCGTGCCATGAGGTCCACATCTCCTTCAATACTTCGGGGTCACGCTCGGTGCCCATCAGCGCCTCGAGTTGCACACCGGGCGTGGGTTCGCCCTTGTAGGTGCCCTTGCCCTTGCCATAGGCAGACTGCAGCCCCGTGGCGAGTGTGGCGAGTTCCTCGGCGGCTCCCGGCGTGGCGGGCGCGGGCAGCACGATCATCTGCTTCAGGGTGTCGAGCTTGCGGCGCGTGTCGAAAGAGAGCCCCGGCACGGCATCGAAGCGCGCGGCGTCCTTGGCGTAGCGCACGGATTTCTGCACGCTCTCTGCGCCCACACGCGCCGATAGCCAGTCGGTGTCGTCGGTGAGGTAGGTGGCATTGATCCACGCCACCTTGGCCTCGTAGATCGCGAAGTCACCGAGGGATTTTTCCGCTTCCTGCACGAATGCATCGGCCTCGGCTGCGGTGGGCACCACGGCTACGGGCGCGGCGGCAACGCTCTCTTCCTTTTTCGCGCAGCCCGCGATGAGGGAGGCGCAGGCAACGGCGAGCGCAAGGGAACGGATCGTCATGGTGTATTCCTGTTGTTGCTCTGGAGAAGGGGCGGGGCGGCTTCAGTAGCCCGCCGCCTGCCCGTCGAAACGCGACTCCGACGCGCCAAGGTACACGTCCTCGTCGGCATCGTAACGGATGGCCTGATAGCCGCCGTAGTTGCCGGGTGCGCGGCGGATGTGGTGGCCGAGTGCGGTAAGTGCCCTGGCCACGTCATCGCCATAGCCGGTCTCGAGGAAAACCTCACCGCCATTGCTGATCGGGATGCCCACGCCAGGATCTGTGGAGCCCTCGTGGCGCCAGCGCGGCGCGTCGCCGGCCTCCTGCGCGTTCATGCCGTAGTCGTGCATGTTCACGAGAATCTGCGTGTGACCCTGCGGCTGCATATCGCCCCCCATCACGCCGTAGCTCATCCACGGCTGCCCGTCCTTGGTGATGAAGGCGGGGATGATGGTATGGAAGGGGCGCTTGTGCGGCGCGAAGGCATTGGGATGCGCGGGATCGAGGTTGAACATCTGGCCGCGGTCGTGCAGCACGAAGCCAAGCCCATGCGGCGTCATCCCCGAGCCCATGCCCTGGTAGTTGCTCTGGATCAGCGAGACCATATTGCGCTCGCTGTCTGCAACCGTAAGGTAGACCGTGTCGGCGCCGGGCTTGGGCATGCCCGGTCCGGGACGCAGCGCCGCGGAATCCTCCTTGATCAGCGCGCGGCGCTCGGCGGCGTATTCCTTGGAAATGAGCCACTCCACAGGGACCTTGGCGAACTGCGGGTCGGCGTACCAGCGGCCACGATCCTCGTAGGCGAGCTTCTTGGCCTCGAGCATCCAGTGCAGTGCCTTGGGCGAGCCGAATCCCGCGCCCGCGAGATCAAAGCCCTCGAGGATATTCAGGATCTGCAGCGCGGCGATGCCCTGTCCGTTGGGGGGCAGTTCCCAGAGATCGAGCCCGCGGTAGTTGGTGGAGACGGGCTCCACCCATTCGGCGTGGTGATCGGCGAGATCGCGCATGCCGAGGTAACCGCCCTGCTCCTTCATATACGCGGAGATGCGCTCGGCGATCTCGCCCTTGTAGTACACGTCCCGGCCACCGCGGGCGATCTTGTCCAGCGTGGCGGCAAGAAAGGGATTGCGGAAGCGTTCGCCCTTCACGGGCGCGCGCCCCTTCGGCGCGAAGATGGGCGAGAAGCCGGGGTAGTCCTTGAGCAGCGCAACGTCCTCGGCCCAGCCTGCAGCGATGACCTCGCTCAGATGGAAGCCCTCGGTGGCATAGGAAATAGCCGGATCGAGGATCTCGTTCATGGGCAGCTTGCCGAAGCGCCCGTGTAGTGCGAACCAGCCGTCCACGCAGCCGGGCACCGTGACCGGCAGTGGGCCATAGGGTGGTATCACCTTCACTTTGCCGCGCAACTCGTCCAGCGTCAGCGAATAGGGCGAGCGGCCGCTGCCGTTCAAGCCGTGGAGGCGTTTTTCGCGGGCATCCCACACGATAGCGAAGATATCACCGCCAATACCCGCACCGGTGGGCTCGGTCAGGCCCAGTACGGCGTCGGCGGCAATCGCGGCGTCGACCGCAGAGCCACCCTTCTGCAGGATGCGCAGCGCAGCCTGCGTAGCGAGCGGCTGGCTGGTGGCTGCCATGCCGTGACGGGCAATGACCTCGGAGCGGGTGGCGAAAGGGCGGCCCACGTAGCGGTCGCCGCCGCGGACGAGCGGTGCGGCCATCAGCGCGAGCGAGCCTTGCATGAAGCGGCGTCGGGTGGGCATCTGGCTGTTCTCCTCATATCGGGTGTCCCCGAAGGAACGCTACGGGTCAAGGGCGGTAGGCGCCGACAGCCCAAGCCTAACCGAAGCCAGTCTGCAAGCGCAGCACCGGGATAGATCCGACCGGGTCCGGTTTCACCACACCCAGACCCGAACGCAGTAGTCGGAAATCTGCCGCAAAGGACATCCCCGGGGATGAAGCAGGTGCTCGGGAGGGCTGGTCTTGGTCTATGCTGTTATAGATCAATGTCTAACCGCCGATCAACGCACGATCTGTTGGGGGATTCTGGGTGCTCGAGTGGCTCCAACGCAGGCGCAATATCCGCCAGCGGCTGTCGGTTTGTCCGACGCCGGGGGGAGTTTCGCTGGCGCTCGCCGATCGTGACGAGAACGATGCGCTGGTGATTCGCTGGGCAGAGCATCTCACGCTGGAACCGGAGGCCGGTGACTCAGTACCCGGCAGCGCAGCCGCCGCAACGGAGACTGCAGCCACCCCCGACCAGCGCGCAGAGCAGCGCAGCAGCGACCGGCGCGGCAGCGACCGGCGTGCGACCGATCGCCGTCAGGGCGACCGCCGCCAGATGGAGCGCCGCGATGGCGCTGGCGCGCAGGCAACGTCATCCGCAAGCCAGGCTACCGCGGACCCTCGCCTCGTGGATCTTCTGCAGCGCTTTGTCCGCGAACGCAACCTGAAGAACATTCCCTGCACCGGCTTGCTGCGTGCCGGCGACTACAGCCTCGTCCTCGTCGACTCGCCGGACGTGCCGCCCTCCGAAATCCGCTCGGCGATGCGCTGGCAGATCCGCGAGCTGATCGACTTCCACATCGATGACGCGGTGATCGATGTCTTCGACTTGCCCGAGCGCGACGGCCACAGTGCAAGACGGATGTACGCGGTGGCGGCGCGCCGGGAGCGCGTGCTCCAGCTCATAAGCCTGACGAACCTCTCAGGCCTCAACCTGCAGAGCATCGATATTCCCGAATTGGCACTGCGCAACATCGCGGCACGCCTCCCGGAGGATGCGGGGGGCGTGGCACTCATAGCCCTCGATCGTCAGCAGGGCCTGATGACTGTGACGCGGCAGGATGCGCTCTATTTCTCCCGACGGGTCGACTGCAACACCGAGCGCCTGCTGGCAGCCTCGGAGGGCGAGGACCTCACCCCGGCCCTCGAGAGCCTGCTCGACGGCCTGACCATCGAGATCCAACGCTCACTCGACTTCTACGAGCGACACTTCAGCCAGTCCTCGGTGGCGGGCATCGTGATCAGCCCCGTGCCGGGGTTATCCGACAAGGTGTGCGCCTATCTGCAGGCACAGCTCGGGATACCCACACGCTGGCTCGATGTAGCCGCCCAATGCGTTGCGCCGGTCCCGGAGGCGGTGCTGGTGGAGGGGATCAGCGTCCTGGGTGGCGCCCTGCGCGAGGAGCAGGTCGCGCTATGAGGCAGCAGATCAATCTCTACGACCCCATCCTGCGCCAGCCGAAACCGGTGTTTTCCGCGGTGGCGACGTTGCAGACTTTGCTGGTCGTGCTGGCTGCACTGATTCTCTTCCACACCTATGCCCAATGGCAGGTGACGGCGCTCGCGACCAGCGTCAAACAGCTGCAGGGGAGCCACACGCTGGCCGGCCAGCGCTATCAGGAACTGCAGACCCGCAACCCCCGCAAGACGCCCGACACCAGCCTTGAGACCCGCGTCACGGCCCTCGCCGCGGAGGTCGGCCGCGCCCACAAGCTGGCCGATGCGTTGAGCGCGGGAGCCTTCGGGAATGCCGCCGGCATGTCGGATTACCTGGTGGCGCTTGCGCGGCAGCGCATCGAGGGGCTCTGGCTCACCCGAATCGACATCCTGCAGGGTGGCCAGACACTGAACCTCTCGGGCAGGAGTCTTGAGGCCGAGCGCGTGCCCCAGTATCTGCAAGGATTGTCGGCGGAACGGGTCTTCAACGGTCGCACCTTCGGTCAATTGAAGCTGCAGCGCGACGATACCGGTCTGGATTTCATACTGGGCACGGCGGCAACCAAGCCCGGCCCGGGAGGAAACGGCGGATGAACCAGATGCTTGCACCGCTGCTGGTTCGGCTGCGTGATCTTGGCAAACGCATCGATGCGCTGACGCTGAAGGAGCGCCTGCTGCTGGTCGCCGCCGCGCTGCTGCTGTTGGTGTATGGCTGGAACCAGTGGTTCCTCGGACCACTGGAGGCCCAGCGCGCCGCCCTGGTGGCCGAGCGCGATGCCGTGTCGCAAGAACTGTCCCGCTTCGATGCCCTCACCATCGAGTGGTCCGCAGCGGCTGCGGTAGACCCGGACGCCGAAAGCAAGCAGCGCATGGAGTCTCTGACGCGCGAACTGGCGGAGATCTCCGCGACGATCGAGCAACGGGCAGGGCGCATGGTGCCGCCCGAGCAAATGCCGGAAGTGCTGCACAAAGTGCTCTCTGGCCTGTCCGACCTGCGCTTCGAGAGCCTCGAGGGCTTGCCCACGCAACCGGTCATCGCCGAGGCCGAGCCGGGCGCCGCGACCACCACTGGGGCGACGCAACCCGCTGCCGCCGCGACCGCATCGTCCCGGAGCACCACCCACTCCGCCTACCGCCATGGATTCCGCATACGCTTCAGCGGGAGTTACCGCGCCGTCACACAGTATCTGCAGGAACTGGAGAAATTGCCCTTCGGCTTTTTCTGGGACGAGTTGAGCCTGGATGCCAAGGAATTCCCCCAACTGCGGGGTTCGCTCGTGGTCTACACTGTTAGCTTGAATCAGGGGTGGATCGGTGTCTGAGCAGAGATGCTTGGCAGTAGCGGCGTGTCTGGCGGCCTGTTTGGCGGGCGGTCATGCACTGCCTGCGTGGTCCCAAGAGCGGCCCACCGAGGAACTGGGAGACCCCATGCGTCCGCCCCAAGTGCAGGCCGCACCCACCGTGGAGGGCGACGCGGCGCCGCAGGCGCAGGCAGTGCTGCGCCTGCAGGCCATCAAGAGCGAGCGCGGTCGGCGCGTGGCTGTAATCAACGGCAAGGTCGTCCGCGTGGGCGACGAAGTGGACGGGGCAACGATCACAGGTATCGCTGCCAACAGCGTTGTCATTCTCGTGGAGGGTAAGTCGTCGGCACTGAAGCTGCTGGGGCAGGATGTAAAGCATGACTCGCGCACGACGCACTAAGTCCATCTATTGGATGGTGGCGGCGCTCGCCCTGCTGGCAGCCTGCCAGAACCCCGGCCCCAGTGGCCCCATCACAGAGATGGAGAAGGCGCTAGAGACCTCGCCCGCGTCAGCGGCTCCAGCGGTGCCCGCAGACGTCAGCCGCGCCCTGATTCCCGGACTCAAACCTCCCTCCCGTGCTGCACGTCCGCCAGCAGACGAGCCGCGCTTCGATATCGCCGTAAACGATCTCCCCGCGCAGCAATTCTTTATGGGGCTGGTAGACGGCACCCGCTACAACATGGTGGTCCACCCTGAGGTCATGGGTAACATCACGCTGAATCTCCGCAACGTCACCATCTCCGACGTGATCACCGCAGCGCGTGATGTCTATGGCTACGAATTCGAGCGCACGCCCTACGGATTCCAGGTGCTGCCCTCCCGGCTCGAAGCCCGCGTATTCCAGATCAACTACCTGAACATGCAACGCTCGGGCTCCTCGTCCACCTTTGTCAGCGCCGGCACGCTGCAGGATGCCAAGTCGAGCGACGGCGGAAGCTCGGACTCAGGCAGTGACAACGGCGGCGGCGACTCGGGTGGCGGTGGCGGTAGCGGAGAAGGCCGCAATCAACGCTCGGTGGCTGGCACGCAGGTGAACACCGTGGCGCCACTGACATCCTTCTGGCAGGAACTTGCCTCGGCTCTGAACGCCATCGTCGGCGGCGCCGAGGGCCGCAGCGTGGTGGTGAGCCCGCAGTCAGGCGTGGTAGTCGTACGCGCGATGCCGCGGGAACTGCGCGAGGTCGAGTCCTACCTGCAGGCCGCCCAGCTCATCGCCGAGCGGCAGGTGATCCTCGAAGCCAAAGTGATCGAGGTGGAACTCTCAGACGGCTTCCAGTCGGGCATCAACTGGGCCGCGGTATTCGACAAGGTCTCGCTCGGCCAGACCGGCGGTGGCACCGTGTTCAACGACAGCAGTGGCGTGAGCGACTGGTCAGGCGCCTCGATCCCGCTCATGCCCGGCGTACCCCCCGTAAACGGCGTGCCCTCCTCGGCGTTCGGCGGCGTGTTCTCACTCGCCATCCACGACGACAACTTCGCGGGCTTCGTGGAGTTGCTCAAAACCCAGGGCAATGTGCAGGTGCTCTCCAGCCCGCGCATTTCGAGCATGAACAACCAGAAAGCCATCATCAAGGTGGGCACCGACGAGTTCTTCGTCACCGACGTCTCCACCACCACGATCACGGGCACCGCAACCACCACCACGCCCAATATCGAGCTCACGCCCTTTTTCTCGGGCATCGCGCTCGACGTGACGCCGCAGATAAGCCGGGACGGCATGGTCACCCTGCACATCCATCCCTCGGTGAGCGAAGTCACCGACCAGCAGAAGAAAATCACCATCGCCGGCATCGACCAGACACTGCCACTTGCCCGGAGTTCGGTCCGCGAATCCGACTCCGTGGTGCGCGCGCGCAGCGGCCAGCTCGTGGTGATCGGCGGCCTCATGCAAACCAAGGTGCGCGATCAGAACGCGAGAACCCCGATACTGGGCGATGCGCCGGCCGTGGGCGGCCTGTTCCGCCAGACCAAAAACCGGAGCTCGAAGAGCGAGCTGGTCATCCTGCTGCGGCCGGTAGTGATCGAAAGCGCCGAGGACTGGAGCCGCGCGATTGGCGAATCCCGAGACCGCCTGCGCGGCCTCGGCGGCGAACTCGAGCGCAACAGCCTGCTGCCGGGCATCGGCAACAGCCCCCCCTGAGACACGCGGACACAACACCCGGCATCGCTCATGTACCTACAGCATTTCCGGTTGAACGAGCTGCCTTTCACCCTCACGCCGGACACGGCGTTCTTCATGGGCAGCGCAGGCTATCGCGACGCGCTGAACGTGTTGTTGGTGGCGCTGCGCAGCGGCGAGGGCTTCACCAAGGTGGTCGGCGAAGTCGGCACGGGCAAGACGCTGCTCTGCCGCACACTCCTGAAAACACTGACACCCGAGTTCCATATCGCCTACCTGCCCAACCCGTATCTGCGACCCTCGAGCCTGCTGCTGTCGATCGCCGACGAACTGGGTATCAAATACCCCAAGCGCGCCACCCAGCACGAATTGCTGAGCCGCATAAACGACGGACTGCTGGCCTCGCATACGGAAGGACGGCGAGTGGCGCTGTGCATGGACGAGGCCCAAGCGGTGCCCCTGCAGACGCTGGAGACGCTGCGCCTGTTGACCAATCTCGAGACCGAAAAGACCAAGCTGCTGCAGGTGGTTCTTTTCGGCCAGCCCGAATTGGACAAAGTGCTCGACGACCCCGCCATCCGCCAGCTGCGCCAACGCATCACCTTCAGCTACCAGCTGCAACCGATGGACCGTGAAGGCGTGGAGGAATACCTGCGGCACCGGCTCGCCGTGGCCGGCTACGACGGTCCGCGACTCTTTGACTCCCGAGCGGTGGATCTCATCTACCGAGGCAGCGGTGGCGTTCCGCGCCTGATCAACATCCTGGCGCACAAGTCCCTGATGGCCGCCTTCGGTGAGGGGGAAGCTCGGGTGGGCAAGGTCCACGCGCGTCGCGCAGTGGAGGATACCGATGATGCCCGCTCGGTCACGAGGACCGGTGTCGGCGTGTTGTCCTGGCTGAAGCGGCTCTGGAGCCGCTTTGCAGGCCTGTTCGGCGCCATCGCCGCAATCGGGATCGCCCTCGAGCTGCGACATCTCTCAAGGTTGATCGGATGAGCCTGATCAACCGCATGCTGACCGACCTCGAGGAGCGTCGGGGCGGCAACCTTCGCAACGTCGATCACGCGCTGGACGGCCTGCGGCCCACCTCGGGCGGGCCGCCGAAGCCTCGCCCGCGAATCCGTCGGGTGAACGCAGCGGCCATTGCCGTCATCGCCGTGCTGGCAGCGCTTTCAACCTATCTTTTCCTCCGCGTTGATGCCGCCGTTGCGCCCCCGCCGGCCGTGACTGAGACCGCAGCACGCAGCGACAGCGCCCTGGCTCCCGCAGCCGCCCAAGCCACTTCGCAACCCCCTGCCGTTACACCTCCGGCCGCAGCGACCGGAGAACAATCCGTAGCGGTCGTCCTGGGTGATGTTCCCCGCAAAGCCGCGACGGATGGGCCCCAGCCGGCGGCGCCCGTCACACCGGCGGAGGAGCCGGCGCCGATGCCCGAGGCCATGGAGGAAGCCATAGCAGCCACACCACCACCGCCTGCCGTGGCAACACCGAAACCCATGCTGTCCCAGCCGAGCACCGAAGAGCACCACGAGCCGCTGGTGAACACGTCACCAAAGTCCGACGCCAGGCGCTCGGGTAATCGCAAGGCGGAGCGCTCCACCGCAGCAAACAGCACAAACCCCGCCCCCGCAACGCAAGCCGAGGGTGAGAGCAGCTTCTTTCTTGCCGATGCCGCGCCGCCAACCGGCGCCGCCGACCGGGCAATTGTCATGCTTGAAGATGGCGACACCGAAGGCGCCGAAGCAATGCTGCGCGAGGGCCTGGCCACGGCGCCCGGCGACACCTCCATGGCGCGGGTGCTGGGGCATATCCTGCTCGCGCGCAACGACGCGGCCGGTGCAGTGCAGGCACTGCGCCCCGCCGCGCCCACACTGGAGTCAGATCCCGATTACCACGCCTTGCTGGCCGCGGCCGAGCAGCGCAGCGGCGCACACGGCCCGGCCATCCGCCGCTACCGCGAATTGCTCCGTCTGCAGCCGGCCAACGGGGCGTGGCTGGCGGGGCTGGGGATCTCGCTGCAGGCAAGCGGCGATGCGCCCGGTGCGGCCGAGGCGTTCCGCAAGGCGCTGGCAGATCCTGCACTGCCACCGCCGCTGCACGATTTCGCCATGCAGCAGGCAATGCAGATCAAGGAGCGGCAGCCGTGAACATAGCCCGCAAGAAACTGCGCCTCGGCGACCTGCTGGTCGAAAGCAAGATCATCTCGCAGCTCCAGCTGGACACCGCGCTGGACGAACAGCGCAAGCTCGGCCGCAAGCTCGGGCGGATACTGGTGGACAAGGGCTATCTCACCGAGGACGGCCTCCTCACTTTTCTGTCGCGCCAGCTCGCAGTGCCTTTCGTCGAGCTGAGCCACTACCAGTTCGAGCCCGCGGTGATTGCCCTGCTGCCCGAAATCTACGCCCGTCGGTTCCGCGCCATCGCCCTGAAAGACAAGGGCGACTCGCTGCTGCTCGGGATGTCCGACCCCACCAACCTGTTCGCCTATGACGAGCTGGCGCGCATTATTGGCCGTCCCATCGACATAGCCGTGGTGCGCGAGCAGGAACTGCTCGACATCATCGAACGCGTCTATAAACAGACCGATCGCATCAGCGGTATCGCCGAGCAATTAAGCGACGAGCTCCGGGAAGGGGATTTCGACGTCGCGCAGCTCGCGGCGGACGCCGACCTCAGCGAGGCGCCGGTGGTGAAGCTGCTGCACACTCTGTTCCAGGCCGCCGTGCAAGCGCGCGCCTCGGACATACACATCGAGCCCGATGAATCGGTGCTGCGTATCCGTCAGCGCATCGATGGCGTGCTGCTCGAGCAGGTGCTGAACGAACGGCGCATCGCGCCGGCGCTGGTGCAGCGCCTGAAGCTGATGTCACAGCTCGATATCGCCGAAAAACGCCTGCCGCAGGATGGCCGTTTCAGCATCAAGGTGGGCGACCGCCTGATCGACGTCCGTGTCTCCACCATGCCCCTGCAACACGGCGAATCAGTGGTGATGCGTCTGCTCGATCACCGCGAGGGTGTGAAGGATCTCGATGCCCTCGGCATGCCGGCCAATATCCTGCGCCGGTTCATGACGTCCATCCGCCGGCCTCACGGCATGGTGGTGGTGACCGGACCCACCGGCAGCGGCAAGACCTCCACGCTCTATTCGGCGCTCAAGCTGCTGAACGAGGCACGTTCGAAGATCGTCACCGTGGAAGACCCCGTGGAATACCGCCTGCCGCGGGTCAACCAGATCCAGGTGAACCCGCAGATAGGCCTCACCTTCGCGCGCGTGCTGCGCACCACTTTGCGACAGGATCCCGACATCATCCTGGTGGGCGAGATGCGTGACCAGGAAACCGTGGAGATCGGTCTGCGGGCCGCCATCACGGGTCACTTGGTGCTCACCACGCTGCACACCAATGACGCCATCAGCACCATCAGCCGCCTGCTCGACATGGGTGCCCCGAACTATCTGCTCGCCTCGGCCCTGCACGCCGTGATCGCGCAGCGACTCGTACGCAAGGTCTGCGGCAACTGCGCGCAACCCGAGCAGCCCACGGGGGCCGCACTCGGCTGGCTGCGTCTGAAGACCGGTCAGCAGGAACCCACCGGACTGTGGCGCCGTGGCACGGGCTGCCACCAGTGCAGCAACACCGGCTACAGGGGTCGTGTTGGCATCTACGAGATGCTGGTGGTAAGCCCGGCAATGAGCACCGCGCTGGCGGCCGGAGACTTCGTGGGCTTTGCCGAACTCGGACGCTCGAGCCCGGGGTACCGCTCGCTGGAGTTGGCCGCACTGGATCGCGCGGCGGAGGGCGTGACCAGCATAGAAGAAGCAATCCGCGTCGCTGCCGAAAGTCTGCTGGCCGGCGACGAGAGTGAAGACGAAGACCTGCTTCCCGCACCACACGCCCCGCTCGAGCCGGCTGAATTGACGTGACCACCTACCAGTACCGCGGACGCGGTCGTCGCGGCGATCTGCTCGAGGGCGCCCTGGAGGCCGCGTCTACGGAGGCGGTGGCGCGGCAGTTGATGAACAGCGGCATCACCCCGATCGATATCCGCGAAGCCCGCCCGCGCGAAGACGTCTTTGAATCACTGCGTCGACTGCGCGGCCCGGTGGCGCCGGAGCTCTCCGAACTGGTGCTGCTGTCGCGGCAGATGTACACGCTGATGAAGGCAGGCGTTCCGCTCGCGCAGGCACTGCTCGGTCTCGCCAAGTCGAACCGCAACGACATGCTCCGCGAGGTGTTGGAGAACATCAAAGCCACGGTAGAAGGCGGACGCGAACTGTCCGCAGCACTGGCCCAGCACCCGAAGATATTCTCGTCGCTCTACGTCAACACGGTGAAAATCGGCGAGAACACCGGGCGGCTGGACGAGGCGTTCCTGCGGCTCTCGGAGTATCTCGACCGCGATCGTGATACGCGCAGCCGCATCAAGACGGCCCTGCGCTACCCCTCCTTCGTGCTCGTGGCGATCTCCATCGCCATCGGCGTGATCAACGTGATGGTGATCCCGCAATTTGCCAAGATCTTCGAGCGCGCCCATGTCGCGCTCCCGCTGCCCACCCGGCTCATCATCGGTACGTCCAATTTCTTCGTGAGCTGGTGGCCGGCGGTGATAGCGCTCGTCATCGGGGCGGCCGTGGGGTTCCAGGTCTGGCGCCGAACTGAGGAAGGCACCTACCGCTGGGACGGGTTCAAGCTGCGGATTCCCATCGTCGGCGACATCATCTACCGGGCCACACTGGGCCGCTTTGCGCGGGGGTTTGCGATGGCACTGGCGGCCGGCGTACCCCTCACGCAGGCGCTCTCGATCATGGCGCAGGCAGTGGACAACGAGTACATCGGCGAACGCATCCGCAATATCCGCACGGGCGTCGAGCGCGGCGAGTCTCTTACCCGCACTGCTACGGCCACTGGCATGTTCACGCCGCTGGTACTGCAAATGCTGGCGGTGGGGGAGGAAGCCGGGGCCATCGACACCCTGCTGACCGAGGTCGCAGGTTTCTACGAGCGGGAAGTGGACTACGACGTCAAGAACCTGAGTCAGGCGATCGAGCCCATCCTGATCGCGGTGCTGGCGGGTTTTGTGCTGATCTTTGCCTTGGGGGTCTTCCTGCCCTTGTGGGATCTGGCACTGGTGAAGACAGGGGGCTGAGCGGCGTGCGTGCCGCGGCGGCGGCGGGAAAAATATCCGCGTCCCGAGGCAATTGCGGGATGCCGTGCTAGTATCGGCCATGGCCTCTTGAACAACGACGAGGGTTTCTGCGTGCAACGTCAATCCGGTTTTACCCTGATCGAACTCATCACCGTGATCGTGATCCTCGGCGTACTCGCCGCCTTCGCGGTCCCGCGGTTCTCCGGTCTGGAGACCCAAGCACGTGTCTCCGCCGTCAATGCACTAGCGGGCAGCGTCCGCAGCGGTGCGGCTCTGGCACACGCAATCTGGCTCGCCAACGGCGCGGCGAGCAATGCCTCCGTCACCATGGAAGGGTCAACAGTAGCCATGACCTTCAGCTACCCCTCTGCCTTGTCGACAGGTATAGAAGCAACCCTGCAGGACATCACGGGGTTCACGGGCGCGGTGGCCAGTGCGACTTACGTATTCACCTTCACCGGGGCACCCACCGCTGCCAGTTGCAAGGTCACGTATACCCCGGCGGCCTCTCTCACGGCCGCGCCAAGCGTTGCCACCACCACCGGCGGGTGCTGATAGGCACACCTCCAAACGACACCCCACGCCGTTGGCAGCGCAGGTTCGTTTCGAACTGTGCCGCGGCTTCTCGGGTGGCGCGCGCAGCGACGGCGGCTTCACTCTGGTAGAACTGGTCACCGTGATGGTGATTGCAGGCATCCTCGCCGCCGTGGCCAGCCCCAGGTTTTTCTCCAACGACAGCTTCAAGATCGCCGGCTTTGCCGGAGAGGTGCGCTCGGGACTGCGCCATGCACAGGCCGTGGCCATGGCTTCGGGCTGCGATATCCGGGTGTCACTGGGATCGAGCGACTTCGTGCTGCAGCGCTGGTCGGGGGGCTCGAGCTGCAATGACCACAGCGGATCGCTGATCACCCTGACACGCCCTGGCGGAGGGAGTTTCACAGCCAGCGTGCCCGTGAACGTCTCCATAAGCACCGCAAGCATTTATTTCGACAGCCTGGGCAGGCCACGCGATGCGAGCTCGGGAGCGTTGCTTGACTCAGCGCTGTCGCTTGCCATCGGCACCGACACCATCACGGTCAACGCCGAAACGGGCTTCGTCCAGTGAGAGGCCCCGGATCCCAGCGCGGACTCACTTTCATAGAACTGATCGCCAGTATCGTCATCATCTCGGTGGCGACCATCGGGCTCATGGCAGCCGTATCGGCAGCGGTAGGCCGCAGCGCCGACCCCCTTATCCAGATCCAGGCGACTGCCATTGCCGCAGCCTACCTGGAGGAGGCTACCCTCGCGCCGCTCTGCGACCCTTCCTATGGTCCCGACGGCAACGCCTCCACCACCTGTCGCGACGAGTGCACCACCAGCCCCTGCAGCGGCGGCTGCGGCGGCGCGACCTTCGGCGCCGAAACCGGGCGCTCCTCCTTTGACGACGTCTGCGACTACAACGGCCTGCGCGACAGCGGCGCCAAGGACCGCCAGGGCGCGGCACTGAGCGGCTTGTCCGGCTACACGGTGAATGTCTCGGTGCTGGACGGCAGCAGCGTCTCGCTGGGCAGCCCGGCCCTTAGCGCCACCGCAGGGCGGGTAGTGCGGTTAGAAGTTCAGGTGTCTAATCCGGGTCTGAGTTCCCCGATCACACTGGTCGGCTACAAGGCAAACCTCGAGTGAGGCGCGCGGCGGCGAGTGCGGCGCGCGGATTCACGCTGATCGAACTGGTCACGGTGATCACGCTGAGTGCGATCCTGAGCGTGGTGGTGTGGCGTAACATCAGCCTGCCCATAAGGGCGTTTTCCGATATCACACGCCGCGCCGAAGCAGTAGCAACCGCCCAACTGGCCATGGAACGAATGGCCCGCGAAATCCGCCTTGCGCTGCCGAACAGCCTGCGGGTATCGGGAGACGGCTCGGCCATCGAGCTGCTGCGCACGTCATCAAGCGGGCGCTATCGCGCCGAGCTGAACCCGAGCGACGCCTCCACCGACGCGCTTAACCTCAGTGCCAGCAGCGACACCTTCCAGGTACTCGGAGGCTGGAGCATGCCAGCCGGCCTGCGCACGGGTAGCGGGCTGCCCCAATGCCTTGCGGGTACGGCCGATTGCCTCGCGATCTACAACACGGGAAGTCCCGCAACCTGCAGCAGCCAGACAGCAGGCACGCGCACCAATGCGTGGTGCGGGGACAATCTGGCTGGCATCCTGAGCGCCAATTCGGCAACCGGCGTGGTATCTGCAAGTCGCGCCTCGGCAGGCACCGCATGGCCGACCGGTTCACCGCAGCAACGCTTTTACGTGGTCGACACGGCGCTCAGCTTCGTCTGCGCCGGCGGCATGCTGCGCCGATATTCGGGTTATGCCATTGCCAGCACCCAGCCGGTGCCGCCTGCCGTGACCGGGGCGCTGCTCGCCGATCACATCGGCGCCTGCACCTTTAGCTACGAGGCTGGCAGTGCATCGCGCGCGGGGCTGTTATCCATCCAGCTGACCCTGTCCTACTCGACGCCCGACGAAACCACCGAACAGTTATCCCTGCTCGAACAAGTACACGTGCCCAACTCGCCATGAACAGCCCAAAGTACCCGCGGGGATTCTCCCTGGTCTCGGCCGTATTCCTGCTGGTCGTGGTGGCACTTATCGCGGCCTATGCCGTGTCGATCGGCACCTCCCAGCAGGCGGACAGTTCGCTTGCGCTACTCGGCAAGCGAGCAGACTTTGC
>CAJADV010000619.1 GCA_903938575.1 uncultured Gammaproteobacteria bacterium | reverse complement strand
TGGGCTCGCGGCGATATTTCGCTCGCAGTGACCATACTCACGATGGGCTTGTTCCTTGCGGGCCCGGTGGTCGGCACCGCCTGCGATCGCTTCGGCGCTTCCGGGGTCGGGTCCTTAAGCCTTGCCTCCTTCGCCCTGTTGCTGCTCACGATGGCAGCCACGCTGGAATCGCTGACAGGACTCTGGACTTTCTTTTTCCTGATCGCGCTGGCGGGGGCGGGTTCAACGCCCATCGTGCTCGCGCGTCCGATCAGCGCGGCCTTCGACCGGCAACGCGGGCTCGCACTCGGCATCGTGCTGACGGGCGCCGGCCTGGGTGGGTTCTGGCTCCCGAATTTCGTGACGGAAGTGGTCTCCCGGGCCGGGTGGCGAGGCGCCTATAGCTGTCTCGCACTGGTCGCCCTGTTCGCTGCACCGGTGGTATACCTCGGTTTCAAACCGACCGAACGCCGCGCCGCAGCGGCCATGACCGCGGGCAGCACGCCCACTGCCCGGGGTTTCACCCTGCGCAAGGCTCGCGGCACGGCGGCTTTCTGGGCGATGTCCGCGCTCGCCGTGAGCATGGCCATGGGCATTGGCGGAGTGATGGTGCACCTCGTCCCCCTGTTCCGGGATCTGGGCGCCACACCGGCCGCTGCGGCAGCTACCGCCTCGCTAATGGGCATCGCGTCGGTCGTGGGCCGTCTGGTCGTGGGTCTGTGCCTGGACCGCTTCACTCCGCACCGTGTAGCGGTGACTGTCCTCGCGCTGGGCATGCTAGGCGTGCTGTTGGTCAGGATCGGCGGCCTGGATTACGCCGTGGGCGGCGTCATGCTGATTGGCCTGCTCCTCGGCGCGGAGCTCGACATGCTGGCCTTCCTGACGGCACGCCTTTTCGGGCAGCGCGCCTTCGGTGCGATCTACGGATGGTTCTACAGTATCTATGCGCTGGGATTCGGCGTCAGTCCGTTTCTCATCGGCCGATTGCGGGATACCTCGGGCTCTTACGACTCTTCCTTGACCATCAGCATGGCCGTTCTAGCAGCCGCTATTTTTTCCGCTGTGCTGCTTGGCAAGCGTACCCCCAGCGCGGATGACGAGCTTGCACGTGCAGCCTGAGCGACAGCAAACCACCGCGAGTCGCCCACCCCCACCAATCGGCCAGCCCGCCTAGGGCCGCCATGCCATCGTCGGGCACTGCCACACCGACGGCGCATCCTCTGTGACTGGCAAGGCCACGCGTACGGTGGATGTGGTCGCGACGCGCTCGCCCACCGCAAGCGCCACGGCAATCACCACCCAGATCAGTTCGGCCTGCTGTTCGATCTCCTGGATCACGCCGGAAATCACCAGCACATCGCCCGGGCAAATGGGGCTGCGCATGGAAAACCGCAGGCGCCCGATACGGGCCGCGGGCCCCGACCAGTCCGTCACGTAACAACTGATCAAACCTGCCTGCGTGTAGTTGTTCAGGATGATGTCGGGCAGATTGCCCTGCGATCGCGCCCACACCACGTCGTGATGCAAGGGCTGCCAGTCGCGGCTGGCAACCGCGCCCATGATGACGGACTTGGTAGTGATCTCGATGCGGCGCGGAGGGAGCCTCGCCTGCAGGGAAAGCTCCGGATTCATGACTGCTCCTTGTCGACCGCGCCGCTGCGATAGCCGAGGAACGCCATCGCCTGCACGCCAAGCAACACGCCATCCTGCCGGCGGAACACCACATCGATGATCCAGTTGCGTCCGGGCCCGAGGCGGGTGCTGCGCTCATCGCTCACCTCGCGCAGGATCTGCTCGACCCGCACCGAGTCGCCGGCGCGCACCGGTTCGTGGTATTCGATGTCGACGCTGGTGACGATACCGTTCGGGTAGTCGAGCGCTTCCTTGAGCATGAAATGCAATTCCATCGGCCGGATGCCATCACCCTGCTTGCCCGGGTACCACTCCGGCGCGCTCGCCCAGCCGGGCAGCATCGCAGGCGGCGCGATGGTGCTGCCGGTGTGCTGCTGCGCAAAGGCCTCGTCCCAGTAGAGCGCGTTGCCATCGTGGACAGCGGCACAGAACGTGACCCACGACTGCTTTTCCACGGTGACCGTATCGCAGACCACCACCACGGCCTTGCCGATCCACCCTCTCACAAGCTCCGGCAGCTCACTCACCGACAGCTTCCCCAAGCAAGGTCCAGCATGGCAGCGCAACATCCGGCGCGTACTGCCTGAAGGCCACGCGCAGTGGCGCACCGATCGCGAGGCCGGCATCGTCGACGCCCGTGATGCCACCGCCCGCAGGCGAGACCAGGTTGCCGATGATCCGGATCGAGGGGTCCTCGTCGATCTGCGCCAGCACCACCACGTAGGGCGTCAGGGCCTCGAAGGCTGGCAGCAGCGGGGAGCTCGGCTTCGCATAGGACCACACCGTCGCAGCCCCCGAGAGCACGCGCCACTGGTGCGCCGTCGACTGGCAATACGGACACACCGGGCGCGGTGGAAACCGCAGCCTCGCGCAGCCCTCACAGGACTGCACGACGAGCTCTGAGCGCAGCGCAGCGCTCCAGAACGGCGCGTCGTGCGGATCGTCGGTGGCCGGCAGCGGAATGGTGTCGATCATTCATTTTCTCCGCAGCAGGATCGCGCCGTTCGGCGTGGCGTCACAGGAGGTGACCAGCGAATACTCGGCGCCTGCCACCTGTGAGCTCGAGGTGCCGCGGATCTGCCGGATCGCCTCGATGACCAGGTTCATGCCATGCAGATAAACCTCCGAGAGGCTGCCACCCGAGGTATTGACCGGCAGGCGGCCACCGGGCCGGGTGCCGCCTCCGGCAACGAAATCGGCAGCGGTGCCCCGCGGGCAGAATCCGTAGGCTTCCAGCGAGAACAACACCAGCGGCGAGAAGGCATCGTAGAACTGGGCGACATCGACGTCCTGCGGGCCACAGTCGGCCTGGCGCCAGAGATTGGCCGCGGTGACACAGGAGGAACTCAGCAAGGGGTCTGCCCCGTGGAAGTCGGCCATCACCTGGTGCTGGCGCGACATGCCCTGCGAAAATGCATGGATGAACGCCGGCGGATGGGGCAGATCCCGCGCGTGCTCCGCGCGCACGATGACCACGGCAATGGCGCCGTCGGTTTCGAGACAGTTGTCGAACAGGCACAGCGGATCCGAGATCATCCGCGCGTCCATGTACTGCTCGTGCGTCATGGGACGTTCGCGCATGAACGCCACGGGATTGCGGAGGGCGTACTCGCGCTGCGCGAGGGCGACGTGCGCGAGTTGCTCGCGCGAGACGCCGAACTCGTGCATGTAGCGGCGCATCAGGATCGCCACCTCGTCGGCAGGCCGCAACAGTCCCGACGGCCGCGACCACTTCCAGTGGTCCGTCACGCGCTCCTGCACGCCGGCCCAGATGCGCGTTCCCGGCGCGCTGCGTTTGCGCGAGCGCCACACCACGCCCACCCGGGCAATACCGGCGGCGATGGCGAGTGCGACCTGTCCGATCGCCCCGCACGCGGCGCCGCCGCCATAGGGCGACTGCGAGAAAAAATGCAGCTC
>CAJADV010000618.1 GCA_903938575.1 uncultured Gammaproteobacteria bacterium | reverse complement strand
CGGTCGCGGGCGTGGCCCGCTCCTACGGGAGGCGCTGTGCCCGGTTGTAGGAGCGCGCCATGCGCGCGACCAGAGCCTCTGGTGCGAGCACCGGTCGCGGGCGCGGCCCGCTCCTACGGGAGGCGCTGTGCCCGGTTGTAGGAGCGCGCCATGCGCGCGACCAGAGCCTCTGGTGCGGGCACCGGTCGCGGGCGTGGCCCGCTCCTACGGGAGGCGCTGTCAGGGAGCCAGTTCCCAGATGCCGCGTCCGAAGGTGGCTACGCGCAGCAGCTGCGAATTCTCCGACACATAGAGATCCGTGACGTTCACCAGCGGCAGGCCGGTGCCGAAGCGCACCCACGTGGCTCCCGCATCCGGCGAGCGGTATACACCGAGGTGCGTGCCGGCATAGAGCGTGTTGGCGTCACCCGGATCAGAGGTGATGAGGTTCACTGGTACGCCGGTAGGAAAGCCCGTGCTGGTACTGCCGTTGCTGCCGTCGATGATCGACCAGCTGCTGCCGCCATCTGCCGACTTCCAGAGGTGCGCGGACGAGGCGGTGGCCGCGACCGAGGACACATAGATGATGCTCGGGTTAACCCGGTCGTAGTACACAGAGGAAATCGACAAGCCATTCGCGGGCAGGGCTCCCGCCAGTGCCCAGTTGGCGCCACCGTTGGTGCTAAGGAATACACGCCCGCCATTGGCCACCACACCTACCTGGTTGCTGTCGCTGTGTGCCACGCCCACGTTACGGATATAGAGCGGAGTGGCCGTCGTGTTGGTGAGGCCCGTCGTCCCCAGCGCCGTCCAACTGGTGGCGTAGTTGGTCGATTTGTACACCTTGGTGTTGGAGGTGGTGTAGACCGTGTTGCCGGTGGCATCGCCCGTAAACGTGGCGATCTGGGTGATGAAGGGCGCCGTGCCGCTGTTGTTGCACTCGGTGATGCCCGAGCAGGACGCCGCGAAGCTGCCACCGCTGTTCGTGGATTTGTAGATCCGCGAGTAATAAAGGCTCCCCAGCATCTTGGTCGCATCCGAGGCGTTGATGTCGGAGCCGAAGCCATCACCGCCGATGGGTTGGTTGAAGACTGAAGTAGAGCCCGAACGCACCCGGGTGCCATTGTCCTGCAGGCCGGCAACTACGGCGTTAACATTGCTCGTGGAGGAGCCCACCGAGTACATCAGGTGCGTGGTGATGCCTTCGTTCAGGTTGGTCCAGGTGGGGTTGGTAGCCGTTGGGTTGGCGCTGCGGAACAGGCCACCGTCGGAGCCCACGTACAGGGTAGTGCCTACGAATGCGGCCGCATGCATATCGGCGTGCACGTAGCCCAGGCTGAACTGTTTCAACCAATTGCTGATCTGGGCGATTTTGGAAAAGCCATCGGTGGTGCGCGCGGTGAGCAGCTGGCCGCCGGTGTAGACCGTCCTGTCGCTGGTCGGCGACACGATGATCATGTGGTTGTACCAGCCCTGGCCACCAAGGATGGTGTTGTAGCTGCGCGACTCGGTGTTGCCGTTACTGTACT
>CAJADV010000617.1 GCA_903938575.1 uncultured Gammaproteobacteria bacterium | reverse complement strand
GTTTTCACACCGCGCGCTGGGATCACTCGGTGCCGCTCGACGGACGGCGTGTGGGCGTGGTGGGCAACGGCTCCACGGGCGTGCAGATCGTCTCGGCGCTGGCCGGGCGGGTCGCGAAGCTCTGCCACTTCCAGCGCACCGCGCAGTGGATCATGCCCACCGAGAATGCCCCATTCAGCGAGGAATACCGCGCCGCGCTGCGCAACGATCCCGCGCGCCTGCGGGAACTGCAGATCAACCCCACGCCTGACTACACCCTGAACGTCGAGCGCTTCAACAACGCCCTCGTGGATGCCAAATCCGCAGGCATCGACGAGATCGAGATGTACTGCCGCCAGAACCTGGAGCACGGCGTGCAGGACCCGGTGCTGCGGGAGCGGCTGCGGCCGAACTACCGCGCCAACTGCAAGCGGCTGGTGTATTCGCCCGACTACTACCGGGCCATCCAGCATCCGCATTCCCGGCTGGTGACCGAGGGTATCGAGCGCGTCGAGCCCGCGGGCGTGCGCACCCGCGACGGCACCCTGCACGAGCTTGACGTGCTGGCATTGGCGACGGGTTTCAATGCGGGCATGTTCATGCGTCCGATGAGTATCGTCGGACGCGACGGGATCACGCTGGAGCAGTTCTGGCACGACCGGCCCAAGGCCTACATGGCGATCGCCATGCCTGATTTCCCCAATTTCTTCATGCTGAACGGACCCAACGCGCCGGTCGGTAACTTCTCGCTGATCGACATCGCCGAGCAGCAACTGCATTACATCTGGGCGTTCATCGACAAGTTACGGACGGGAGAATGCCGCGAGATCGAGCCGACCCCTGAGGCCATGCAGCGCTTCGAGGTGGAGCGCATCGCGGCAGCCCGGAACACGGTTTTCGGGGCGGGCTGCAAGAGCTGGTATCTGGATGCCGAGGGCGTGCCGGCGACGTGGCCGTGGACGCGAACACGTTTTTGCGAGGAGATGAAGGCGCCGAAGCTCGAGGCCTACAGGCTGCAGGGTTGATGGGTTCAGGGCGTCTTTGACGCCGCGGCATCAGCGCCGTGGCGTCGGGTCGCGTGAGGCAAAGGGGTTGTTGGGGCGCTCCGGCGGGAGTTCTCCGGTCCTTCCGAATCCGGCTGTGGCGGACTTCAGGTTGAAGGTCACTATTCGGACAATCCCAGTACCCACCTTTGTGCCCACGCGTGGCGCCACGCGCAGGCGGACCTCGTCGCCGAAGGTGTCGACACCGATCACTTTTTCCGTGAGAGGATCGATGCCCGTGCAGGGGATGTAGCGTTTGACGTTTTCCGTCAACTGTACGATTTCGAGACGGTTGTTCCGCTCGTCATAAGCAACCATGCCTGACTACCCTCACTTCCATGTACACACAAAGGCCAGATCACTGTAGGCCTTTGTACGAGAGCCTGACAAGCCCGCAGGCGGCCCCGCGCCAATCCGGCGCTGCGGGCTTTTTGACACTCAGGCTGCGCTCCAGTTCGCCAGTCCCGGCAGCGTGGTGAACGACGGATCAGTCGGACCGGCGGCACCACGGGTCAAGGCCCCCGCCACGCCGGCATCGGCCGTCGGACCCTCGTGCGCCCAGTCGATCACGCGTTGCCTCGACATGAAGACCCAGCGGCCGTCATGGCGGACGTAGTGGTCGAGGTAACGCCCTCCGGCCACGTAGTCGCGCCGCTCGCTGTCGCCGATCACGTGGTAGTTGATCGTGTAGACCTCTCCCTCGGCGCGGTCGCCATCGATCAGGAACAGCGTGTTGCCCACGAAATGGTGGGTCACCACCTGTGTCATGGAGCGCTGCAGAAAGGCGAGGAACTCGCTTCGGGATCCCCTGAAAAGTCCGCCGTGATCGTGGGTGGCATCGGGGTGGTAGAGGCGCTCGAGCAGCACGAAATCACGACGGTCGACCGCCCGGCAATAGAGCGCCACCAGGTCCGTGAGTGCCTGACGGTCGGCGAGTTGCTGCAACGTGTCCATGCAATGTTTTCCCCCTGCGGCGAGGGCCGCGCTACTCCGGATGGGGTAGGCGCCCGCGGGCCATGCTGACTACTCTGGACATGACGGGGAAATCGCGTCGATTTTGACCGCCTCTGCGGTCTCCCCCCGCCGGTGTCCGATGGGTTAATTTGTGCGCTGCGGTGGCGCAGCCGAGGAAGGAGCATACATGGCAAAGGCAGCAGATTACGGACTGGGCCCCGAGACCTTCCCGCGCGGCTGGTTCATCGTGGCCGAGAGCTGCGAACTCGATGCAGGCCCCATGGCACTGCGCTATTTCGGCCGCGATCTTGCCCTCTACCGGGGGCAGAGCGGGCGCCCGGTGATCCTCGACGCCTACTGCGCCCACATGGGCACCCATCTCACGGCCAGCAAGAGTGCCGTGATCGTGCGCAGTGGCCAGCAGATCGAGGGCGACTCGATCCGTTGTCCTTACCATGCCTGGCGCTATGGCCCGGATGGCCATGTCGATGACATCCCCTACCACGACGGTCCCTGCCCGAAGTCCGCGTCCATCCGCTCCTACCCGGTGCGCGACGTCATGGGCTGCGTGATGATGTGGTTCGATCCGGCCGGCGGCGAGCCGGAGTTCGAACCGCCCTTCATCCCGGCCTGGAACGATCCGCGTGCGGTGCACTGGAAACTCGATCACCTCGGCCAGATCGACATTCACAACATCGAAGTCCTCGACAACATGGCCGATGTGCGCCACCTCGGCCCCACGCACGGCGCGCCCTGCGAGTATTTCGAGAACGAGTTCCGCGACCACATCCTGATCCAGCGACAGGGCGGCTTCATCGGCTTCTACAACACGCACCTGCACACGGCGACCTGGTACACGGGCCCCGGGCTGCTGCTGTCCAAGCAGGCTTTCGCCGACACAGTGATGTTCGAGCTGATCGCCAACACCCCGGTGGATGATGGCGTGACCAAGGCCTGGCACGCGGTGTTCATGACGGGCAGGAACGCGCCGCCCTCCGCCGAGGACATCGCCGCGCAGCAGGCCGCGCAGGCCGGCGCGCTGGAGGCCTTCGGCACCGACTTCGAGATCTGGAAGAACAAGCGTTCTGCGCTAAAGGTCATGCAACTGAAGACAGACGGCCCCTTCAACATGGTGCGAAAATGGGTCGGATCGTTCTACATGCCGCGCGAGCAAGGCCATGACCTGCAGCAGCAGTTGAAGGGCGTGCAGGCAGTTCACAACTTCCCGCAGCCGCCGGCCCGCTATCAGGAACAGGGTTTCGAGAGCGATATGTACGCATCGCCACCCTGAACGCAGGTTGTGATCTCTCGCTGACGGGGCTGCTTGGGCAGCCCCGTCGTTTTATTGGGTCATGTGCGTTTTACCCCGCGTGGGTGCACGGTCCGGAGTATCGATGACAGCCATTGTGAGGATCGCGCTGCAGCGCCCCTACACCTTCGTGGTGATGGCGTTGCTGCTTCTGATCGCCGGAACGCTGGCGGCGCTGCGCACGCCAGCCGACATCCTGCCCGAGATCCGCATCCCGGTGATTTCCGTCGCCTGGCAGTACGGCGGCCTGCCGCCCGAGGAGATCGCAGGGCGTATTTCCACCCCGTTCCAGCGCACCCTCACCACCACCGTCAATGATGTAGCCCACATCGAGGCCAACTCCTTCACCGGGGTCGGGCTTATCAAGGTGTACTTCCATCCCGACGTGGATATCGCCGTGGCCAACGCGCAGGTCACGGCCATCGCCCAGTCGTTCACGCGGCAGGGGCCCCCGGGCATCACGCCGCCGCTGATCCTGAACTACAACGCCTCCACCGTCCCGATCCTGCAGATCGCGCTCTCCGGGCGCGGGCTGACCGAGCAGGCGCTCGGCGATCTCGCCATGACCGTGGTGCGCACGCGTCTCGTCACGGTGCCGGGTGCTGCGATGCCGCTGCCCTTCGGCGGCAAGGGCCGGCAGATGCAGATCGACCTCGATCCCGCGGCGCTGCAGGCGCGCGGGCTCTCGGCGCAGGATGTGGCCAACGCGCTGGCGGCGCAGAATCTGATCCTGCCGATCGGGACCCAGAAGATCGGCGATCTCGAGTACGCGGTGCACATGAACAGCGCGCCCTCGGCGATCACCGAACTCGCCAATCTGCCGATCAAGGCCGTGAACGGTACGGTGATCTACCTGCGCGATGTGGCGCAGGTGCGCGATGGCAGCCCGCCGCAGATGAACATCGTGCGCGTCGATGGCGGACGCTCGGTACTGATGTCGGTGCTGAAAAACGGCGCGATCTCCACGCTCGATATAGTCTCTGGCGTGAAGGCGCGCCTGCGAGAGCTGAAGGCCTCGCTGCCCGACAACCTCGAGGTGCGGACCCTGAACGACCAGTCGCTGTTCGTGCGGGCCGCTATCCGCAGCGTGGTGATCGAGGGGGTGATCGCGGCGGCGCTCACCAGCCTGATGATCCTGTTGTTCCTCGGCAGCCTGCGCTCCACGGCGATCATTGCCATTTCCATTCCGCTCTCGGTGCTGGGCGCTATTTTTGCGCTCGCGGTCACCGGCGAGACACTGAACATCATGACGCTCGGGGGCCTCGCGCTCGCGGTGGGCATTCTGGTGGACGATGCCACCGTCACCGTCGAGAACATCAATTGGCACCTGGACCAGGGCAAGGGCGTACGACAGTCGATACTCGATGGCGCGGCGCAGATCGTGGCGCCGGCATTCGTGTCGCTGCTTGCCATCTGCATCGTGTTCGTGCCGATGTTCTTCCTCGAAGGGGTCCCGGGATTCCTGTTCGTGCCGCTCGCCAAGGCGGTTGTTTTCGCCATGGTTACCTCCTTCGTGCTCTCGCGCACGCTGGTGCCCACCATGGCGGCTTACATGCTGCAGCCGCACGGCAGCCGAAGTGCGGGGAAGTCGGCATTCAGTCTTGTGCAGCAGCGTTTCGAGCGCGCTTTCGAGCGCTTGCGCGGGGCTTACCGTGAGGTGCTGGTGCTGGCGATGCAGCGCCGTGCATCGTTGCTCGGCGGCTCTCTTGCGGTGGTCTTGCTGAGCTCGTTGCTGCTGCCCTTCCTGGGGCGGAATTTTTTCCCGGATGTGGATGGCGGGCAGATCCTGATGCATGTGCGTGCTCCGGTGGGCACCCGCGTCGAGGAAACCGCCGCGCATTTCGCCCGCATCGAGCAGGTGGTGCGGGGGATCATCCCGCCCGCGGAGCTTGAGACTCTGGTTGCCAACATCGGTATGCCGATCAGCAGCATCAATCTGACCTACAACAGCACCGGCCTGATCGGCGAGCAGGACGGTGACATCCAGATCGCGCTCGCGCGCGGGCACGCGCCGAGCGCCGGATACGTGCGCCTGTTGCGCGAGCGTCTGCCGCAGGCTTTCCCGGGCAGCACGTTCTCGTTTCCGCCCGCTGACATCGTGAGCCAGATCCTGAACTTCGGCTCGCCCTCGCCGATCGATGTGCGCGTCATCGGCGGCACGCTGGAGCAGGGCTTCGCGCATGCGGGCAAGCTGCTCGAGCGCATCCGTCGCGTGCCCGGGGTGGCCGATGCGCGCATCCAGCAGTCCCGGCGCAGCCCGGTAATCGAGATCGAGCTCGATCGCACGCGCGCCCAGCAGGCGGGGCTCAGCACCCGCGAGATCGCCAGCAGCCTGGTGGTCAATATCGCCGGCAGCGGGCAGGTGGCGCCCACGTGGTGGCTGAATCCCGACAACGGCGTGTCGTATCCGATGGTGATGCAGGTCCCGCAGTACCGGCTCGACTCGCTCGAGGCGCTTGCCAACCTTTCCGTGAGCGGCGGCGGCAGCGCGATGCCGCAGACGCTGGGCGCAGTGGCGAGCTTCCGCCGGTCACAGGGCAACGCGGTGGTCAGCCAGTACGACAACCAGACGCTGGTGCAGATCAAGGCGAGCGTTCAGGGCCGGGATCTGGGCGCCGTCGCGACCGATATCCGCCGCATCCTCGACGAGGCCACCGCCGCCGGTCTTCCCAAGGGCATGCGTGTCGAGCTGGCCGGGCAGGCGAGCACCATGGACAGCGCTTTCTCCGGGCTGCTCTATGGTTTGCTTGGCGCTATTGTCCTGATCTACCTCCTGGTGGTGGTGAGCTTCCAGTCGTGGCTCGATCCGCTGGTGATCATCGCCACCCTGCCGGCGGCGCTCGCGGGCATCGTGTGGATGCTGTTCGCCACCCACACGCCGCTGTCGGTGCCGGCGCTCACCGGCGCCATCATGTGCATGGGTATCGCCACGGCCAACAGCGTGCTGGTCATCAGTTTCGCGCGGGCCTGGCTGCCGGTGCTCGGCAATGCCACGGAAGCAGCGGTGCGCGCGGGCTTCGACCGTTTCCGCCCGGTGCTCATGACCGCGCTCGCCATGATCATCGGGATGACGCCGCTGGCGCTCGGTCTCGGTGAGGGCGGCGAGCAGAATGCCCCGCTGGGCCGCGCCGTTATCGGCGGCCTCGTCTTTGCCACAATCGCCACGCTGGTTCTGGTACCGGTGGTATTTGCCATCGTGCACCGCAACTACCGTGGCGAAAGCGCCGCGGATTCCGTGACCGGAGAACCCCATGCCGTTTGATTCCAACCCATCGCCGCGCTCTGGCCGGGGCTTGCGTATCGCAGGGCTGGTAGCGGCGGTGGTGGCCGTAGCGGTTGCCGCCAGCGGTTTGCTGGCGCGCCAGCGCGATCACGCCGATCTCGCGCAATGGGCTGAGGACCACGCCAAGGCGCACGTGCGTGTGGTGCGGCCGCAGCCCGATGACAGCGCGTCTTCGATCACGCTGCCCGGGCGGCTGCGCGCGTACAACCACGCCCCGATCCATGCCCGCGTGAATGGCTACATCAAGAGCCTGAAGGTGGATATCGGGTCGCTTGTGTCGGCCGGCGATCTGCTGGCCGAGATCGACACCCCGGACCTCGACCAGCAGTTGCTGCAGGCGCGCGCCGATCTCGCGCTTGCCCGTGCCAATGCAGAGTTGAGCAGGACCACCGCGGAGCGCTGGGAGACGATGCTGAAAACCAACGCGGTGGCCCGCCAGGCGGTGGATGAAAAACGCGCCGATCTCGCCTCGCGGCGGGCCATGGTGAACGCGGCAGAGGCAGCGGTTGAGCGGCTGGTGACCACCAAGGCCTTTGCCCGCATCGTGGCGCCTTTCGACGGCGCGATCACGGCGCGCTACGCCGAGACCGGCGCGCTGGTCAACGCGGGCGTGAGCGAGGGTCGCGCGCTGTTTGAAGTCTCCGGGACACGGCGGCTGCGGCTTTACGTGAACGTTCCCCAGGCCCGTCTGGGCGGCATCGCCGACGGTACTGAGGCAGTTCTCACTGTGCCGGAGCGCCCTGATCAGCGCTACGCGGCCACGGTGGAGTCGATGTCCGGCGCGGTTGATTCGGCATCGGGCAGTTCGCTGGTGCAATTGATCATCGACAACGACGCGGGGGAGCTGCTGCCCGGCGGATTTGCCACCGTCAGCCTGAAATTGCGTGGTAACGCGAGCGCGCTCAGCGTGCCAGCGAGCGCGCTCATCTTCGACCAGTCGGGGCTTCGCGTGGCTACCGTCGGCGCCGGTGATGCCGTGTCCATGAAGACGGTCACCATCCTGCGCGACCTGGGTCGCACGGTGGTGATCGGCTCCGGGCTGGAGCCGGGCGACCGCGTGATCGAGAATCCACCGGACGGTATCGAT
>CAJADV010000616.1 GCA_903938575.1 uncultured Gammaproteobacteria bacterium | reverse complement strand
GCAGGTACCACGGCCCCGAAAGTCCACCGCCTGAGAAAAACGTTCGACCGGCTCGGTGCACTGCACAGCACAACAAGGAGTACATCGTCGATGAGCATTCACAGCGGCAGTCGGCAGATCCTGATTCACGGCATGGTTCTCGTGATGGTCGGGTTGCTATGGGGCCTTGCGGTTCCGGGCACTCCACACCCGAGGCTCGCGCTTGGCGCCCACATCCAGTTCATGACGAACGGCATGCTGTTCATCGTTCTGGCAACTGCGCTGCTGGCGCTACCGCACAGCGTCGGTCTTAAGTCCGTACGGGTGATGGTGGTGGCGGCTTGGTTGACCTGGGGCATGGCGCTGTCCGAGGTGGCCAACTCCTGGTGGGGCACGACACAGATGCTGCCCCTCGCTGCGAGTGAGGCAGGCGCCTCCGGCGGAGAAGCCGTGCAGGAGCTCATCGTCTCCATCGCGCATATCGCCGGGGGTTTGGGGCTCATCTGCGCCTGGGTCTTGCTGCTGGTCGGGTTTCTGAAGCAGCCGGCGAGCGCAGGGACCAGGTGAGGAAGCCTGATGTTTTCCAGCGATAGCGGCAACATCGGCGGTGTGTTGCTCGAGGCGGTGATTGGCCTGCTGCTGGTGGTGCCGTGGTGGGTCGGTACCTGAGCAGTGACGTCCGCAACCGGAGCGGTTCCCTTCAGGCGCTGCATCGTGCGAGGGTAAGCACGGCATTGCCTTCCTGTACCGGAGCTCTCATATGCCCTGGCTTCTTCTCGTCATCGCCGGCTTGCTGGAAGTGGGCTGGGCCATCGGCCTCAAGTACACCGAGGGCTTCACGCGGGTAGTTCCGTCGGTGCTCACGCTCGCGGCGATGGCCGGTAGCGTGTTCCTGCTGGGTCTCGCGATGAAATCCCTGCCGGTGGGCACGTCCTATGCGGTGTGGGTGGGCGTCGGCGCTGTGGGCACTGCCATCCTCGGTATGGTGCTTTTCAACGAGCCGGCAAGCGCGGGCCGCCTCGTGAGCCTCGGTCTGATCGTCGCGGGCATCGTGGGGCTCAGGCTCGCGACGCCGGTCTGAGGAATACCGACGAGGGGTAGCGACCATGAAAGTATCGAGCTTCGAGGGTGGATGCCTCTGCGCGAACATCCGTTTCCGTGCGGTCGGCCCGGCGTCGAACCCGCACACCTGCTCCTGCAGGATGTGCCAGCGACATACGGGAGCTCTCACGGCGGCGTGGGTCGAGTTCCCGCGGGACAGCGTCTCGTGGATCGGCCCCGGCGGAAGCCCCGCCACGTGGCGATCCTCGCCGCGCTCGAGCCGCGCTTTCTGCCCCATCTGCGGGAGTTCGGTCGGCGCGATCGACGACGACCCGGTCATCGCGCTGCTGCTCGGCAACTTCGACTCGGCAAGGCGGAAACAACTGGCCGCCGTGTCGCACTCCTACGTCTCGGCACGGCCGCGCTGGTGGCATGTGCACTCCGACGGCGAGGTGTAACCGTGAACCGGTGCCGCGCGTCTGGAGCGGCGGGCCCTGCCGGCCTCCGGAGGGAACGAGCCTGCACCGAAGCGATGGCGCAGGTGCGCCCCG
>CAJADV010000615.1 GCA_903938575.1 uncultured Gammaproteobacteria bacterium | reverse complement strand
GCGTCCCACTCGAGCGAGCCGAAGAGTTCAAGCACGCCTTTCTGCTCGCGCCGCGCGATGAACTCCTGCAAGGCCTTCGTGACCGCTGCGCGCTTGGTTTGCTCCCCGCTTAGCGCGAGGGCCCGGTCGATAAGCTCAGGGTCAATTGCCAGATTGGTTGCCATCTGGGTCCTCGCTTACACATTGACTCACACAGTGACCACCCTACATCACCCCGGCATGTCGATCTACTCCGCCGTCTCACCCGCCGCGTTGCGGAAACCCCGCAACACCCGCGCTACGCCCCAGCCGCAGAGCACGCCCGTCACGCCGAAGATCCACGCCGCGGTGGTGCGTCCGTAGAGCACGGCGCCGGTGCCGAAGAGCGCGCAATACACCAGTCCACAGCCCAGCACCCAGCCGAGCATCGCCTGCGGCAGCGAGTCGGGTGAGGGCCCGATGCCGGCGAGTGCGCGGATGCGCGTCCAGCCCGGACCCGCCGGCCGGACCAGGCGGTAGAAGGCGAGCAGCGTGGCGTCGTCGGTGGGGCGGGTGAGCAGCGTGACGAGCACCCACACCAGCGTGGTGATCACCGCCGTGAGCAGCACCACCAGATGCCCCGCGACTTCGTGTCCGGCGTGGCGCGCCACCTCGAAACCCACGGCCACCAGCAGTGAGCCCAGCATCGCGGCGACTTCAGCCTGCGCATTGATGCGCCACCAGTACCAGCGCAGCAGGTACAGCAGCCCCGTACCTGCGCCGATCGACAGCAGCAGCGTGAAACCCTGGCGTGCGGACTCCAGCGCCGTCGTGAAGAGCGCCGCCACCAGCATCAGCAGCGCCGTCACGATGCGTCCGATCAGCACGTAGTGGCGCTCGCTCTCGGCCGGGCGCATGAAACGCCGGTAGAGATCGTGCACGAGGTAGGACGTACCCCAGTTCAGGTGCGTCACGATGGTGGAGACATAGGCCGCCACCAGCCCCGCGATCACCAGCCCGAGCCAGCCCGCCGGCAGGAAGCTGAGCATGGCGGGGTAGGCGATGTCGTGCCCGATCAGGGTGGGATCGACCTGCGGAAAGGCACGTCGGATGTCATCGAGGGTGGGGAACACCAAGAGCGATGCGAGCGCCACGATGATCCATGGCCAGGAGCGCAGCGCGTAGTGCGCCACGTTGAAGAGCAGCGTACCGGCCAGCGCGTCGCGCTCACTGCGTGCGGCCAGCATGCGCTGCGCAATGTAGGAACCACCACCAGGCTCCGCGCCCGGATACCACACGGACCACCACTGCACGAGCAGTGGCATCACCAGCACGCTCAGTGTGAGCGTCCAGTCGGAGGGATCCGGCAGCATCGCCAGCGTGCCGGGCGGCGTGCGCTCGATCAGCCCTGCGAGCCCGCCGACCTCGGGCCGTTGCAGCGCGAACCACGCCGCCGCGAAGGAGCCCGCCATGGCGATGCCGAACTGGATGAAATCCGCCACCAGCACGCCCCACAGCCCCGAGCTGGCGGCGAAGAGGATGTTGAGCACCGCACTGACAGCGAGCGTTTGCCACATCGGCCAGCCGAGCAGGAGGTTTGCGATCTTCACCGCGGCAAGATTCACCATGGCCATGATCACGACGTTGAAGACGAGGCCCAGGTACACCGCGCGGAAGCAACGCACCACCGAGGCCGCCCGCCCTGCGTAGCGGATCTCGTAGAACTCGAGATCGGTGAGCACGCCCGAGCGCCGCCACATGCGGGCGTAGAACATCACCGTGGCCATGCCTGTCAGCAGGAAGGACCACCACGCCCAGTTGTTCGCCACACCGTGTTCGCGCACCAGGTTGGTGACCAGGTTCGGTGTGTCGGTGCTAAACGTGGTGGCGACCATCGACACGCCCACCAGCCACCACGGCGCCGCACGCCCCGAGGTGAAAAACTCCGCCGTGCTGCGTCCGGCGCGACGCGCCATCAACAAGGCCGGCACGAAAGCCACTGCCAGTGACAGGGCGATGATCCAGATATCCAGCGTGGCGAGTTGCATGGTCTTGCCTCAGGTGCCGTTCGGGCCTTGCCACTCGCCGCGGGTGAAGTCCGGGAATTTCACCGGCGCGCTGCCGCCGGCCACGCTGATCCGCGAGAGCGGCAGCGGTGCGCTCCACGCTGCCGCGTCGTAGACGTCGAAGTCCGGTGTCAGACCCTCGCGCAGGCATTGCACCAGCCGCCAGCACATTACGAAGTCCATGCCACCGTGACCGCCCTGCTCGCGGGCACGCTCACCGAGTTCGCGCCAGAGCGGATCCTCGTGTGTCGCCTGCCAGGGATCCAGCGGCCCGAAAGTCTCTTCGCCGGGCTGTCCCTCGACGTAGATGCGTGGCGGATAGTCCTGAAAAATCCCCTTGCTGCCCTGCACGCCGTTCAGTCGGGAGTAGGGCCGGGGGCTGCTCACGCCGTGCTGCAGCGTGATGCTGCGCCCGCGCGCGGTCTTGATCAGCGAGGTGTTCACATCGCCCGCGAGGTAGCGCTCGGCGCGGCGCGGGTCGTTGGCCGCGAGTTTGGTGTCACGCCATGCCGAGAGGCCCGCCTCGGGCGAACTCATCGAGACCAGGTAATCGAAGCGGTCGCCGCGGTGGATATCGAGATAGCGGGCCACCGGCCCCAGCCCGTGGGTAGGGTAGAGATTGGCGTCCATGCGCGTGTGCCAGCCGCGTCGCCAGAGGCCCTCGTCGCGGGTCTCGAAGAGGATCTCGCGCAGATCATGCAGGTAGGCCGCCTCGCAGTGCAGCAGCTCGCCCAGCACGCCCGCGTGCACCAGGCGGTTCACCAGCATCTCGGTGTAGCCGTAGTTGCAGTTCTCGAGCTGCAGGCAGTGGCGACGGTTGCGCTCGGCGGCATCGACCAGTGCCCAGAGATCCTCCAGCGTTGCGCCCGCCGGGCATTCGGTGGCTGCGTGCTTGCCGGCGTTCAGTGCGGCGAGGCAGACCGGGACGTGCCACTCCCAGGGCGTGGCGGTGTAGACGAGGTCGATGTCGTCGCGCTGCACCAGGCGCTCGAAGTCCCGCTCGCCGCCGGTGTAGACCGCTGGTGCCGGCCGCTTTGCCGCCTTGATGTCCTCCAGGGCCAGCGCGGCGTTGGCGGGTCGCAGATCCGCGATGGCCGTGATCTCGGCGCCCTCGATCGTGAGGAGTTCCGCCAGCACCGCGCGCCCGCGGAGCCCGGTGCCCACGATCGCTATGCGCGCCCGGCCGCGCGTATCGAAGGTCAAGCCGCGCATGCTGCGCTGGCCCGGTGCACGCGGTGGCGCCGCGTCCGTTGCCTGTGTTGAGGCCGGTGTGGGGCCGGCGAGCGGCGTTTGTGCGCAGCCGGCAAGGCCTGCCCCGGCGGCCGCTGCCGTGGCCGCAGCGAGGAATTCCCGGCGCTTGATTGCGTCTGTCACGTCCTGCCCTCCGGCCTTGTCGCGCCGCGACGCTAACACGCGCTGCAGCCCCGGCGAAACGTCAGGCGAAACACCAAAAACCGCCGGGCGGCCAGGCGCGTAGCATCAGGTAGAATTCAGGCCTTGCCCGACAAGACTGCGGGCTCCGCGTTTGCCGCTCGCCCGAGGTGCCACCCATGTTCGACAAGCAGATGACCATCGCCGGTTTCGATCCCGAACTCGCCGCCGCCATCGGCGCCGAGGAGCGCCGTCAGGAAGAGCACATCGAGCTGATCGCCTCCGAGAACTACGCGAGCCCACGGGTGCTCGCCGCGCAGGGATCCTCGCTCACCAACAAGTACGCCGAGGGCTACCCGGGCAAGCGCTACTACGGTGGCTGCGAGGAAGTAGACAAGGCGGAGGAGCTCGCCATCGCGCGCGCCAAACAGCTCTTCGGCGCGGATTACGCCAACGTGCAGCCGCACTCGGGCTCGCAGGCCAACAGCGCGGCATTCCTTGCGCTGCTGAAGCACGGCGACACGATCCTCGGCATGAGCCTTGATGCCGGCGGACACCTCACCCACGGCGCCAAGCCGAATTTCTCGGGCAAGATCTACAACGCCGTTCAGTACGGCCTCGATCCCGCGACTGGCGAGGTCGATTACGCGCAGGTCGAGCGGCTCGCGCACGAGCACAAACCGAAGCTCATCATCGCCGGCTTCTCGGCGTATTCCCGGGTGCTCGACTGGGGTCGCTTCCGCGCCATTGCCGACGCGGTCGGGGCGTATTTCCTGGTGGATATGGCGCATGTCTCCGGGCTGGTGGCGGCGGGGCTGTACCCGAACCCGATTCCCTTTGCCGACGTGGTGACCAGCACTACCCACAAGACGCTGCGTGGTCCGCGCAGCGGCATCATCCTCGCCCGCGCCAACGACGAGATCACCAAGAAGCTGAACTCCGCCGTGTTCCCCGGCACGCAGGGCGGCCCGCTGATGCACGTGATCGCGGCCAAGGCGGTGAGTTTCCTCGAGGCGCTGCAGCCCGAGTTCAAGGTCTACCAGCAACAGGTTCTGGACAACGCCCGCGCCATGGCGACCACCATCATCGAGCGCGGCATCAACATCGTCTCGGGCGGCACCGACAATCACCTGATGCTGGTGAATCTCGTCGACAAACCCTACACGGGCAAGGACGCCGACGAGGCGCTCGGCCAGGCCTGGATCACCGTCAACAAAAACGCCGTGCCGGGCGATCCACGCCCGCCGGCGGTGACCAGCGGTTTCCGTGTGGGCACCCCCGCGATCACCACCCGCGGCTTCGGGCTGACCGAGACGGTGCAACTCGCGCACTGGATCTGCGATGTGCTGGATTCGCTGGAAAAGGGCGACAGCGCCCGCGTGATTCCCGCGACCCGCGAGAAGGTGAAGGCGGTTTGTGCGCGCTTCCCGGTGTATGGCTGATGCCGGTGATCATGGCTAAGGCGATGAGCCTCGGCGTCAGCGCGGCGCACTGAGATGGAACTCCTGGCCCTTGCCGTGGATTTCGTGCTGCATGTCGATCAGCATCTGCTGGAGCTTTTTCGGCAGCACGGGCTGTGGATCTACGGCATCCTGTTCCTGATCATTTTTTGCGAGACCGGGCTGGTGGTCACGCCCTTCCTGCCGGGCGACTCCCTGCTGTTCGCCGCCGGCGCCCTGGCGGCCGCGAGCGGGCTCGATGTGTGGCTGCTGGGTGTGTTGCTGTTTCTGGCTGCGGTGCTGGGTGATTCCCTGAACTACACCGTAGGGCGTCGCTCGGGTCTGCGACTTTTTCGGGATCCGCAGTCGCGGCTGTTCCGTCGCGACTACCTTGAGAGCACCGAGCGTTTTTACGCGCGGCATGGCCCCAAAACGATCGTTATCGCCCGTTTCATCCCCATCGTGCGCACCTTTGCCCCCTTCGTGGCGGGCATGGGCAACATGCCTTACCGGGTGTTCTTCCTGTGGAATGTCGCGGGCGCCTTCGTGTGGGTGGCGGGTTTCACCGGCGCGGGTTATGTCTTCGGGGATCTGCCCGTGGTGCGCCAGAATTTCACGCTGCTGATCCTCGGTATCATCGTGGTCTCGGTGATGCCGGTGGTGATCGAGGTCCTGCGTGCCTGGCGTCGCCGTGGCGCAGAGCGCTGAGGCCGACAAAAGCCGTTCCGACCCGAAACGAAAAAGGGCCCTCGAAGGGGCCCTTTTGCGATGCCGCGGAGCGGTATCTCAGCGGAACGAGAACCGCGTGAAGCGGCTGCCGCGGCCGCGGGAGTTCATGCGGTTGCGCATGCCGTCCATCAGCTCCTTGCGCTTGGAAGACAGCCAGTCTTCACGCGAGATGTCGCGGCCACCCTTGGCTTCCTCGCGGGTCCGGTAGGTGCAGAAATCCTCATAGGCCTGGATTTCATTGCGCATCTCGCGGGTGACCAGTTCGATCATGATCGCGTCATCGAGCAGGCCGAGCACCGGCACGCTGTCGTCGATGATGTCTTTGGGGTCGTAGAAATACGCCAGCGCGCTCACGACATCCGTGCGCTCCTCCGGGCCGAGGGGCCAGTCGGAGTCGTTCAGCATGGTGATCAGCGACTGCAACTGAGCGAGCTTGGCCTTGACGAATTGCGGGGCGCGGGCGTCCTCGCTGACCTTGTCGAGGGTTTCCTGGGCCTTGGCGGTTACGTCGGCTTCCGGTGCGCCACTGGCGCGCTCCTGTGCAGCCTCCATGGCCTTGCGGAAGTGCTCGAGGTCCTGATCGTCCAGGGAGAGGGTGATTTCGAGCGACATGATTGTGGTCCTCGGCAGGGCATTATTTGAGTTTAACGGGGCGTCTCGCTTAGCGCCGCATCATAGAACAGCCCCTCGGCGCTAAACAAGGCGCTCCCAAGCCGCGTTATCAGCGGGGACTGCGCCGCAGGGACATGGCCACCGATGCACCCAGGATCACCGCCACCACCGCGAGCGAGAAACCGACCGGGATCTTGTAGACGTCGATCAGGATCATCTTCACCCCGATGAACATCAGCACGATCGCGAGGCCGTATTTCAGCAAGGAGAAGCGGTCGGCGGCGTCGGCCAGCAGGAAGTACATGGAGCGCAGCCCGAGGATCGCAAAGACGTTGGAGGTGAGCACCACGAAGGGGTCGGTGGTGATGGCGAAGATGGCCGGAATGGAGTCGACTGCGAATATCAGGTCCGAGATCTCGACCAGCACCAGCGCAAGAAACAGTGGCGTGGCGTAGCGGAGTCCGTTCTGCATGACGAAGAAGCGCTCGCCATGCAACTCGCGGGTGACGTTCATGCGCGCACGGAGCCAGCGCAGAGCAGCGTTGTTCTCGAGGTCGGGTTCGGTGTCTGCCGCCCAGTACATCTTGATGCCGGTGATGAGCAGGAAGGCGCCGAAGACGTAAATGACCCAGTGGAACTGCGAAATCAGCCAGGCACCGGCGAAAATCATCACGGTGCGCATCACGATGGCGCCCAGCACACCGTATAGCAGCACGCGTTTCTGCAGTTCCATGGGAATGCCGAAGAACGAGAACAGCATCAGCCACACGAAGACGTTGTCGACGGCGAGGGATTTCTCGATCACGTAACCGGTCAGGTACTCGAGCGCGGTGCTGGTCGCTACCTCGCGGCCGTGCAGCCCGTCCAGATAAACCCACAGTCCCACCGCGAAAGCGAGGGAGACGCAAATCCATACCAGCGACCAGATGAGTGCCTCGCGTACTCCGACCCTGTGCTGGCGGCCGCCGCCGACCACGAACAGATCTACGGCCAGCATGATCGCCACGATGATCCCGAAGGCCACCCAGAGGCCCGGACTGCCGATCGACTCCATGTGATTTGCTCCGCTACTGCGTCTGCCAGAACGACGTAGAAGTTTACGGTAAAAGCGGTCTTGCGGATGACTGTCTGGTGGCTTGTACCAAGCGGACGATCTGCGCGATCATCGGCGTTTCAACGCAGGCACGCAGAGGGAAGTACCCATGCCCACCGTCAAGCAGATCCTCGCGACCAAGTCCGTCAGGGGTGTTCACACCGTGGATGCCTCCTACACCGTGCACGCGGCGGTGGCCCTGCTCGCGCATCACGGGATAGGCGCGCTCGTGGTCCTCGAGAACGGCGAGCCGGTAGGCATATTTTCGGAGCGCGACTACGCCCGCAAGGGCATCATCATGGGCAAGCGCTCACACGAGACTCCGGTGCGCGATCTGATGAGCGCGCCGCTGGTCACGGTCAGCCCGGACCAGAGCATGGAAGATTGCATGGAGCTGATGACTTCGCGGCGCTTCCGCCACCTGCCGGTGGTCGAGGACGGCAAACTGATCGGCATGGTGGCGATTGGTGACGTGCTGATGCAGATCGTCTCGGTGCAACGCAGCACCATCGATCAGTTGCAGGGTTATATCACCGGGAAGTATTGATCTCCGCAGGCGGCTGGCCGCGCTTCGGCCTGCTGCGGGTACTCCTTGATCGCTCACGTCGTTGCACATCCCTGTGCAGAAACTGCCTGCATCCTATCGTTCCCGACGGTTTCGGGGATCAAGACCGCACGGGCCGCGCTGGCCGCGCTTCGGACTGCGGACTGCGGACTGCGGACTGCGGACTGCGGACTGACCGCGTAAGGGGTCGTGCTTTTAGGTCAGCGGCACGGAACTTGTCGTGGGCCGGCCACGGCAAGTCGTACGGTAAAAGCGGGCCGTGCTTTTGGTTGGCTAGCGTATTAGCGCAGCAGTTCGATCAGGGGTTGCGGATACAGCCCCACCGCGAGCGTGAAGAGCGCGAGTGCGAGTGTCATCACACCCCCTGATCTCTGGCCCCAGTCGCGCGCGGCGTCAAGGCGCCGTTTGCCGGGCACGGCCAGGAACATACTGATCATCACGCGCAGGTAGTAGTAGATGCCGATGGCGCTGCCGGCCACGAGCACGCCCACCAGCCAGTAGAGCTCCGAGCGCATGCTGCTCGCGATCACGTAGAACTTGCCGATGAAGCCCGCGGTGAGCGGCACGCCACCGAGCGACAACACCGAAACTGTCATCACGGCCGCGAGGAACGGGCGCTGCCAGAACAGACCACGCACGTCGCCCAGCGTCTGCACATCATCACCGCGATAGGGCGATGACATCAGTGTCAGCACGCCGAAGGCAGAGAGCGTAGCGGCCATATAGGTGAGGAGATAAATGAGGATCGCTTCCTGGCTGAACTCGTTGCCCGCCACCAGGGCGGCCAGCAGGAAGCCGAAATGCGCGATCGACGAGTACCCGAGCAGACGCTTCAGGTTGTTCTGCATCAGCGCGAGCAGGTTGCCGCCCAGGATCGACATGGCCGCAAGGACCGCTATCAAGGTGGTGTAGACCGGATCGGCGCCGAGTTCTGCAGCCTGCCACCAGCGCATCAGTACTACCACTACGGCGATCTTGCTCACGGTTGCGAGGAAGGCGCCCACCGGTGCGGGCGCGCCGTGATAGACATCGGGTGTCCAGAGGTGAAAGGGCACCAGCGAGAGCTTGAAGGCCACCGCGATCAGGATCATCGCGATCCCTGCGGCGACCAGCCCTGAGTGCTCCACACCCGCGAGCGAGGCGAAGCTCATGCTGCCGGTTGCGGCGTAGATCAGCGCCATGCCAAAGAGCAGGAAGGCCGATGCCGTGGCGGAGAGCACCAGGTACTTCACGCTCGCTTCCAGCGACCGGCGATCTTTCACGATGTAGCCGATCATGCCGTAGAGCGGCACTGACATCAGCTCCAGCCCTACAAAGAACGAGGCCATATGTTGTGCACCGGTGAGTACCAGCGCGCCCGCCGCTCCGATCAGGAGCATCAGGTACATCTCTTCGCGGTTGTCCTGCAGCCCCTCGAGATAGGCGTGCAAGAGCGTGGCGCAGCCGAGCGTTGCAACCAGCACCGCCGAGGCCCCGAACAGCGAGATCTGGTCCATGACCAGCAGGTCGGTGATGGCAAGCGAGCCTGGAATCTCCTGGCGCACGTAGATCGTGGCCGCCAGTGCGGCGTTCAGTCCGACCACGGTCAGGGTGGCGTTAAAGAAGTGGTGGCGGCGCCATGAGACCGCGAGCATCACGGCCACGGCCGTGAGCGTCACTACGATCAGTGGGGCGAGAGCAAGGATATGGATCGCTTCCAGATTCATTGTTGCATCGCCTGTCAGGGTGCCGGCGGCGTGTAGATCTGTTGCAGCCGCGCCATGGGGCCGGCCGCGAGGTCGAGCACGGGCTGGGGATACAGTCCGAAGTAGACGATGCTGGCCACCAGGGTAAGCAGCATCGCGAGTTCACGCGGGGACGAGCCCTCGATCGGCTCCTCGGAGCGGGCTGGACCAAACATGCTGCGGTGGATCATCGCCAGCGAGTAGACCGATGCGAACACCAGGCCTGCGGCGGCCACAATCACCACGGTGGGCGCCGTGTTCCAGGCGCCGGCCAGTACGAGGAATTCGCCGATGAAGTTGGCGGTGCCGGGCAGGCCGAGCGAGGCCGCGGCAAAGAAGAGGCCGATCGGCGGCAGCCACGGCATCCGAGACCAGAGACCGCCCATCTTGCTGAACTCGCGGCTGTGCAGTCGCTCGTAGAGCTGGCCGCTCATGATGAACAGCGCGGCCGCGGAGAGACCGTGTGCGACCATCAGCATCACCGCGCCCTGCAGTGCCAGCGCGCCGCCCGCGTAGATGCCGATCAGCACATAGCCCATGTGCGAAATGGAGGTGTAGGCGACCATTCGTTTGATGTCGGTCTGAATGAAGGCCTGCACGGCGCCGTACATGATGCCGAACACCCCGAGCCACATCGCGACCGGGGCGAACTCCTGGGAGGCGTTGGGGAACAGCGGCAGGGCGAATCGCAGCATGCCGTAGCCCGCGGTCTTCAGCAGCAGGCCGGCGAGGTCAACCGAGCCCGCGGTGGGGGCCTGCGAGTGGGCATCGGGTAGCCAGCCGTGCAGGGGCGGGATCGGGAGCTTGACCGCGAAGGCAAGGAAGAAGCCGAGCATCAGCGTGAACTCGAGCCGCGGCGGCAGTGCCACGCCGCGCAGGTCGTTGTAGTCGAAGGTGAGAATCCCGGTGGTGTCGTGATTCAGGAACACCAGCCCGAGGATCGACAGCAGCATCAAGAGGCCCGAGGCCTGCGTGTAGATGAAGAACTTTGTGGCCGCCGAGATCCGCGAGTTGCCGCTGGAGGCGCGGTGTCCCCACAGCGCGATCAGGAAGTACATCGGGACCAGCATCACTTCCCAGAACAGGAAGAAGAGGAAGAGATCGACCGCAAGGAACACGCCGATCACGCCGGAGAGGATCCACAGCAGGTTCAGGTGGAAGAAGCCGGTACGGCGCGTGATCTCCGTCCACGAGCAAAGGATCGACAGCAGTCCGATGAACCCGGTCAGTACGATCAGCGCGAGCGACAGACCGTCCAGTGCCAGGTGGATGCTGATGCCCATGGCCGGGATCCAGGGGATCTGCAGTTCCATCTGCCACTGGGGTGCGGCGAGCACGTCGGTCGCGAGGCTGTAGTTGCCGCTCGCCCACAGGTCGAGTGACAGGTACATCACGAGCGACATACTGGCCAGCGCTATCCAGCGCGGAGGCAGGTTGCCGAAGCGGTCGCTCTGCCAGCAGAGCAGGCCGCCGATGAGCGGAATCAGGATGAGCCATGCGAGCAGCATGAGTTCGGTGGCTCCTCAGTTCAGGGTGATCATAACGGCGGCCAGCACCAGCGAGGCGCCGATTGCCATGGAGGCGACGTACCAGCGCAGCCGACCCGTTTGCGGCAGAACGACCAGTGCGTTCAGCACGCGTACCGAGGCCGGAAGCAGGGCGATGGTCCGATCCAGGGTGTCACGCCGGCCGGGGCTGGCGATGTACAGGAAAGGCTGCACGAAGAGCGCGTTGTAGAGCGCATCGAAGCCGAAGGCGGCTTTCCACCAGGCCGAGACGAAGCGGCCTATGCCGCTGCCCGCCACGGCATTGACCAGTGTGCGGCGGCCAAGGAAGAGCATGATCGCCGCACCGATACCCGCCAGCCCCACAACCGAGGAGATGATCTCGACGGTGTGTTTCGCCTCGCCCCCGGCTTCGCCCGGTGAGGCCGGCAGCACACCTGCGAGCGGCGGATGGATCAGCGCGCCCACGCCCGTGGAGAGCACCAGCAGCACGATCAACGGGAGTGCGTAGGCAATGCCGTGGCCGGCGTGGGCATGGATTTTCTCTTCGCCGTGGAAGACGGTGAAGATCAGGCGGAAGGTATAGAGCGAGGTCATGAAGGCGCCGATCAGGCCCGCGTAGAACAGCGGCGAGGGGCCATCAGTGAGGGCCCAGTGGGCCCACAGGATCTCGTCTTTCGAGTAGAAGCCGGCCGTTACCAGCGGCAGCGCGCTGAGTGCGGCGCCGCCAACCAGGAAACAGGCGTACTCGAGTTTCAGCGTCTTGCGCAGCCCGCCCATCTTGAAGATGTCCTGCTCGTGGTGGCAGGCGATGATCACCGCGCCCGAACCGAGGAACAGCAGCGCCTTGAAGAAGGCGTGGGTCATCAGGTGGAACACCGCTGCCTGCCAGGCGCCCGCGCCGAGCGCGAGGAACATATAGCCGATCTGGCTCATCGTGGAGTAGGCCAGAACGCGTTTGATGTCGGTTTGCACCATGGCGCAGAGACCGGCCATCAGGAGCGTCAGCGCGCCGGTGGCGCCCACCAGCAGCATGGTGTCGGGGGCCAGCACGAACAGGCCGTTAAGGCGTGCGATCAGATACACCCCCGCCGTCACCATGGTGGCCGCGTGGATCAGCGCCGAGACCGGCGTGGGGCCGGCCATGGCATCGGCGAGCCAGGTCTGCAGGGGCAACTGCGCGGACTTGCCTACCGCGCCACCCAGCAACAGCAGCGTGGCGAGGGTGATGGTGTGATCGCCCGAGGCAAAGACCTGCGGCGCGCGCAGGAGCATCTCCTGGATATCGAGGGTACCCAGCTTCTGCAGCAGGATGAACATGCCGAGCGCCATGAACACATCGCCCACCCGCGTGACGATGATCGCCTTGAGTGCCGCGTTGCCGTTGGCGACGGTGCGGTAGTAGAAACCGATCAGCAGGTAGGAGCAGACGCCCACGCCTTCCCAGCCGAGGTAGAGCATCAGCATGTTGTTGCCGAGTACCAGCAGCACCATGCTGGCGATGAACAGGTTCATGTAGGAGAAAAAGCGCGAGTAGCCTTCTTCGCCGCGCATGTACCAGGAGGCGAAGAGGTGGATCAGGAAGCCAACGCCCGTGATCACGCCAAGCATGGTGAGCGAGAGACCGTCGAGATGCAGGCCGAAGGCCGGACGGAAATCGCCTACCGCCATCCAGGTCCAGAGCACCATGTCGTGGCTGCCGCCATCGAAACCCAACATGGCCAGCGCCGTGGCCGAGGCCGACAGTCCCATGGAGCCCACGCCGATGGCAGCGGCGGTGTTCTCGGAGATCTTGCCGCGCGAGAACGACAGCAACAGGTAGCCGATCAGGGGCGCAAGGAAAGTCAGTGGCAGCGTATTCATCCGTGCATCTCGCTCGCGAGGTCGATGTCGAGGCTGCGGTGGCGGCGATAAAGCTGCAGCAGCAGCGCGAGTCCGATGGCCGCCTCGGCGGCCGCCAGCGTCAGCACCAGGATGAACATGATCTGTCCGTCGGGCTGCACCCAGCGGCTTCCCGCCACCACGAAGGCAAGCGCCACCGCGTTGGTCATGACCTCGAGGCAGATCAGCATGAACAGGATGTTCCGCCGGGCCATCAGGCCAGCGAAGCCGATGCAGAAGAGCGCGGCCGCCAACAGCAGGCCGTGCTCCATGGGAATACCGGCCGTCTCAGGCATGGTGCTGGCTCCCGTGGTTCATCGAGTCTCTTCCCTGCCGAGGTGATAAGCCGCGACCAGCGCACCGAGAAGCATCAGCGAGGCGAGCTCGACGGCGAGGAGGTAGGGGCCGAAAAGGGCAATGCCAACCTGCTTGGCATCGACGGTGGCGGTGCCCGTGAGGCCAGGTGCGTGAAGGATGCCGGACACCAGTGACGCGAGCATCACCGCGGCAAGAATGGCCGGTCCGATCCAGGTGCGGGGCCGCAGCCAGGCGCGTTCCTGTGCGGCGGTCTCGGCGCCCAGGCTGAGCATCATCACCACGAACACAAAGAGCACCATGATGGCGCCAGCATAGACAATGACCTCGAGCGCTCCCGCGAAGGGCGCGCCAATAGCGAAGAAAATCCCCGCTACCGCAAGCAGCAGAACCACCAAGTAAAGCAGCGAGTGCACCGGGTTGGTGTGGGTGACGCAACGCAGCGCCGAGGCGAGCGCCACGAGGGCGCAGGTATAAAAGGTCAGTTCCACGTGTGGGCCCTCATGGCAGCAGGGTTCTCACGTCGATAGGTTGTGCCTCGGCCTCGGCGGCGCCCTTGGGCTTGCCGGCGATGGAGAGACCTGCGACGCGGTAGACATTGTAGTCGTGGTACTTACCGGTGCCGGCGATCAGCAGGTCTTCCTTCTCGTAGACCAGATCCTGACGCTTGTACTCGGCAAGCTCGAAGTCCGGGGTGAGCTGGATGGCATTGGTCGGGCAGGCTTCCTCGCACAGACCGCAGAAAATGCAGCGGGAGAAATTGATGCGGAAGAACTCCGGGTACCAGCGGCCGTCGTCCTGCTCGGCTTTCTGCAGCGAGATGCAGCCCACCGGACACGCCACCGCGCAGAGGTTGCAGGCGACGCAGCGCTCCTCGCCGTCGGGGTCGCGCGTGAGCACGATCCGGCCGCGGTAGCGGGGCGGCAGGTAGACCTTCTGTTCCGGGTACTGGATGGTGTCGCGCTTGCGGAAACTGTGGGCGAAGATCATCCACATGCTGCGCAGGTTGGTACCGATGCCAATGAGTATGCGTAAGACGAGGTTCATGGGCATCCTCATTTCATCAGCAGCACGGCGCCGGTGACCAGCAGGTTCAGCAGCGTGAGGGGTAGACACACCATCCAGCCTGCCGCCATCAGGTGGTCGTAACGCGGCCGTGGCAGCGCGGCGCGCAGCAGGATGAACAGCATCACGAAAAAGACGGTTTTCAGCGAGAACCAGAAACCCGCCAGCCACTCCGGCCCGGGGCCGTACCAGCCGCCGAGGAAGAGTGCGGTGAGCAGGGCCGATACGACCACGATGCCCACGTACTCGCCCACGAAGAACATCGCCCACTTCATGCCCGCGTATTCGGTGTGATAGCCAGCGCCCAGCTCCTGCTCTGCTTCCGGCAGGTCGAAGGGGCTGCGGTGGGTGACCGCTATCGCGGCCATCGAGAAGGTAAGGAAACCGAGGAACTGCGGCACGATGAACCACATGCCCTGCTGCGCCTCGACGATATCGCGCATGTTGAAGGAGCCGGCCTGTGCCACTACCCCCATCAGCGAGAGGCCCATGAAGACCTCATAGCTCACCGTCTGTGCGGCCGAACGCAGGCTGCCGAGCAGCGCGTACTTGCTGTTGCTGGACCAGCCGGCAAACAGCACCGCGTAGACCGCGAGACCTGCCATCGCCATGAAGAAAAGGATGCCGATGTTCAGGTCGGCCACGCCCCAGGTGGGCGAGACGGGGATCACGATAAAGGACAGGAACAGCGCACTCATCGCGATGACGGGCGCGATGATGAAGGTGAGTCGATCTGAGAACGGCGGGATCCAGTCTTCCTTGAAGAGCATCTTGATCACGTCAGCCGGCAGCTGCCAGATGCCGAATGGACCGACGCGGTTGGGACCATAGCGGTCCTGCCAGAGTGCGAGTACCCGTCGCTCGATGAAGCTGAGGTAGGCGGCGAACAGCACGACTATCAGCAGCAGCACCACCGCCCGGCCAATGGCCGCGCCGATCTCCAGCAACTCGGGAAGTGGCAGCAGGTTCATCAGGTACCTCCCTGCACGAGTCTGGCCTCGCCCGCCAGCGGCGCCCACGGCAGGCCCGGAAGGCCTACGGGTACACCGAGTACGCCGCGCGCGAGGTGCTCGCGGATGGCTACCGGGGCTTCGAACAGTTGTTCGCCGATCTGGAAGCGCGCCATGGCGTCGGTCGCAAGCCCGAGTGCGGCCGCGTCGGCCGGATTCAGTGCCAGGTAGGGCTTGGGCACGAGCGTGCTGGCGGCCGGGGCGCGCGAGGAGAGCTCCTCGCTGCCGTGTATATGCCACACGGGCGCCACTACCAGCGCGGCGGCGGCACTGCTGCCGGCCGCGGCGTAGCCACCGGTGCCGGCACCTTCAATGAGGCGAACGCCCGGATCCCCCGAGATCAGATGACCGCCAACCTCGTCCTGGAACTTGTTCCAGGCCTGGGGCGAGTTCCAGCCTGGAGCCCACGCGAAGGGAATCAGCGCTCCCGGCTCCGATGGGCCGCCGTAGCCTTCCATCGAGAACGCCAGAGCGGTGTCGGGATCCTGCGAGGTCCGTGGCTCGTGCACGGAGATGTTGGCCCGCATCGCGGTCCGTCCTGAGTAGCGCAGAGGCTGGCGGGCGATCTTGCGACCCGAGACCCGCAGTTCGGCGTTCGGGGCGGCGCCCTGGATGGCTTCGAGGCCGGGGACACCCTGCGCACAGGCTGCGGTCAGCTCGTCGAGGGTTGTCCAGGGCAGGGCGCAGCGGCGTGCCGCGGCCATCAGGCCTGCGATCCAGCGCCAGCTCTCCCGCACCTGCGAGGCGAGGTTGTAGTAGCCGGGGTCATAGACCTGGAAGTAGCGCTGGGCACGGCCCTCGCTGCTCACCACGGTGCCGTCACTCTCGGCGAAGGTAGCGGCAGGCAGCACCACATGCGCGCGTTCGGCCGTGGGGCTCAGTTGGTGATCTGCCACCAGCACGCAGTGCGCGCGCTCCAATGCGGCATCAACCACTGCGGACGGTGCGCGGCGGTAGAGATCGTTTTCCAGCACCACTACCACGGTGTCGGCATCGACCTTGGCAAGTGCCTGTTCGACGTCAAGGCCACCGAGGAAGGCCACACCGAGGGTGTTTACTTCCGGCAGCGCGAGGCTAAGGCCTGCGGGCAGTCCCTTGGCGCAGAGCGCACGGGCGATGTTGGCTGCGGCATCGAGCACCGCGAGCGAGCCGGCGCCTGTTCCCGACACCACCAGAGGCTTGCGGGCACCCGCCAGGGCCGCTGCAATGCGCGTGGCCAGTGCTGCGGTGTCGGCGTCGAGTGCGGTCGCGGGAGCCGGGGCCGCGGGGTCGATGGCCCGGGCCACGGCGAAACCGAGTGCGGCGATGGCATCGGGGCTGGCGTGGTGACACGCGGCTGCGACATCGTCGAGGCGCGTGGCATCGACAGCGGCGATGAAGAGCGGATGGCGTTCGTGTTGGCCGATATTGGCGATCGCCTCGACCTGCCACTGCAGTACGCGCTTGGCTGCCGCCAGTTCTACCGCACGGCCATTGACGGCCTGCCGCAGCGCGAGCGCCACGCGGGGCGCCGTCTGGGTGACGTCCTCGCCGAGGATGATCACGGCATCGAAGCCCTCGATGTCACGCAACGAGGGAGAACGGGCGGGGCTCTCGCGCAGGATCGCGAGCGTCCGCGCGGCGAGCGCGTTGCCTGCGACATCCATGCCGGTCGAGAAGTTGTCCGCACCCACGAACTCGCGCAAGGCAAAGTTTGCCTCGAGACTCGCCCGTGGCGAGCCGATGCCGACGATGCGCCCGGCATCGCGCAGGGTGAAGGCGAGGCGATCGAGTTCGCCCTGCGGTGAAGCGGCTTCGAATTCGGTGCCCGAACGCGCCAGCATCTGGCGGGGACGATCCTTCAGGTTCACATAACCGTAGCCGAAGCGGCCGCGGTCGCAGAGGAAGTAGTGGTTCACCGCGCCGTTGAAGCGGTTCTCGATACGGCGCAGTTCGCCATAGCGCTCACCGGGGCTTGTATTGCAGCCAACGGCGCATTGCTGGCAGACGCTAGGTGCGAACTGCATGTCCCACTTGCGGTTGTAGCGCTCGGAGTGGGTGCGGTCGGTGAACACGCCAGTCGGGCAGACCTCGACCAGGTTGCCGGAGAACTCGCTCTCCAGCTGGCCGTCGGCGACGCGGCCGAAATACACGTTATCGTGCGCGCCGAAGACCCCGAGATCGGTACCGCCCGCGTAGTCCTTGTAGTAGCGGACGCAGCGGTAGCATGCGATGCAGCGGTTCATCTCGTGATTGACGAAGGTGCCGAGATTCTGGTTCTGGTGCGTGCGCTTGGTGAAGCGGTAGCGTCGCGTCACCTGGCCGGCCATCACCGTCATGTCCTGCAGGTGGCAGTGCCCACCTTCCTCGCAGACCGGGCAGTCGTGCGGGTGGTTGATCATCAGCCACTCGATGACGCTCTTCCGGAAGGTCTTGGCTTCCTCGTCCTCGATGGAGATCCAGGAGTTGTCGGTTGACGGCGTCATGCACGACATCACCAGACGTCCGCGCTTGTCGTCGGCGTTGGCGTACTGCTTGACCGCGCACTGCCGGCAGGCGCCGACCGAGCCGAGGGCCGGGTGCCAGCAGAAATAGGGGATGTCGAGACCGAGCGAGAGACAGGCGTGGAGCAGGTTGTCAGCCCCGTCGACCTCGTACTGTTTTCCGTCTACGTTGATGGTTGCCATCAGGGCGTGCCTCCGGCTGCCGCACGCGCGAGTGCTGGTTGGGCGGCAATGCCGCGTTCGAAGTCTTCACGGAAAAAGCGCAGAGCGCTCTGCAGGGGCTCTACCGCTCCGGGGGCGAGCGCGCAGTGCGTCTTGCCCGGTCCGAGCAGGCCGCACAGGCTCTCGAGGGTCTCGATGTCGCCGGGTGCGCCCTCGCCATGCTCCAACGCGGCGAGCAGCTTGGCCGTCCACGGCAGCCCGTCGCGGCAGGGCGTGCACCAGCCGCAGGACTCGCGCGAGAAGAAATCAATCAGGTTCCGCGTGACGGCCACGATGTCCTGCTTGTCATCGACCACAGTGATGAGGCCCGTGCCCATGCGGCTGCGTGCCTTGGCGATGGTGTCGAAGTCCATGGCGAGATCGAGGTGCTCGGGCAGCAGGAAGTCGGTGGAGGCGCCGCCTGGCAGCCAGGCGCGCAGATTGAGTCCCGGCTGCATGCCGCCGGCGTGCTCTTCGAGGATCTCGCGGCCCGTGGTGCCCATGGGAAGCTCCCAGGTGCCGGGGCGCCGCACGCGACCCGAGGCGCCGTAGAGCTTGGTCCCGCCATCCTTGCTGCGGCCGGCCGAGAGCCCCGTGAACCACTCGGCGCCACGCAGGACGATGCCGGGTATGTTGCAGAAGGTCTCGACGTTATTGACGATAGTGGGTTTACCCCAGGCCCCCGCGATCTGCGGGAACGGAGGCTTCGAGCGCGGATTGGCCCGCCGCCCCTCGAGGCTGTTGATGAGCGCGGTTTCTTCGCCGCAGATATAGCGACCGGCGCCCGTGTGCACGAAAAGCTCGAAGTTCCAGCCCGTGCCGAGGATGTTGTTGCCGAGGTAGCCGCGCTCCTTTGCCTGGGCGAGCGCCTTGCGCAGCCGCTCGGCCGCCAGCACGTACTCGCCACGCAGGAAGATATAGCCGCGGGTTGCTTCGATCGCCCAGGCCGACAGGATCATCGACTCGACCAGCGAGTGCGGGATCTCCTCCATCAGGAGGCGGTCCTTGAAGGTGCCCGGCTCCATTTCATCGGCATTACAGATCAGGTACTTGGTGCCTACATCCGGCCCCATGGGGACCAGGCTCCACTTGACGCCGGTGGGGAAGCCGGCACCGCCGCGACCGCGGAGGTTGGCATCTTTCACCAGCTGGGTCAGGGCGGCAGGCTCAAGATCGCGCAGCGCCTTGCGCAGCGCCGAATAGCCCTCGAGCGATTCGTAGGCGGCGATCTCGGTGATCGGGGTGCCGTGGTCCAGCCGCCACAGTAGCGGGTGTGTCTCGGGTTGCATCCGCGCCGCGCTGCTCATGTGTAGCGCTCCAGCAGTGCCGTGACCTCGGCGGGCGCCACCGGGCCGTGGGTGTCGTCATCGATCATCAGGGTGGGGCCCTTGTCGCAGTTGCCCAGACAGCACACGGGCAGCAGCGTGAAGCGGCCGTCTGCCGTGGTGCCGCCCCAGTCGAGGCCGGTCTGGCGGCTGATCTCGGCGCGCAACTCCTCGTAACCGGTGAGGAAGCAGGAAATGCTGTCGCAGATCTTGATCACATGACGGCCAACCGGACGGCGGAAAATCATGTTGTAGAAGGTGGCTACACCTTCCACCTCGGCGCCACCGATGCCGATGACGCGGGCGATGGCCTCGATGGCGCCATCGGCCACCCAGCCGCGGTGGTGCTGGACGATCTTCAGTGCCTCGATAGTCGCGGCACGTGGATCCTCGTAGTGCTCCATCTCGTGGCGGATCTCGTGGATCTCCGCCTCGGAGAGCACGAAATCACCGGCACTGCTGGCGATCAGGGCTCCGGAACCAGTCATGTGCGTTGCCTCAGCGGTCGACATCGGCCATCACGAAATCAATGCTCGCAAGATAGGCGATCAGGTCGGCGACAAGGCCGCCGCGGATGACCGTCGGAATCTGCTGCAGGTGCGGGAAACTCGGCGTGCGGATGCGCGTGCGGTAGCTCATCGTGGCGGCGTCCGAGGTGAGGTAATAGCTGTTGATGCCCTTGGTGGCCTCGATCAGTTGGCAGGCCTCGCCGGCCGGCATGACAGGGCCCCAGGAAACACCCACGAAGTGATTGATGAGCGTCTCGATGTCGGCGAGGGTGCGCTCCTTCGGGGGCGGCGTGGTGAGCGGGTGGTCCGCCTTGTAGGGGCCAGCAGGCATGTTCTCGAGGCACTGGCGGATGATCTTCACGCTCTGACGCATTTCCTCGAGGCGCAGCACGCCGCGGTCGTAGGCGTCGCCGTTGACGGCCAGTGGCACCTCGAACTCGAAATTCTCCCAGCCGCCGTAGGGGCGTGCTTTGCGCAGATCGTAGTCGACGCCGGTGGCGCGCAGGCCCGGGCCCGTGACGCCCCACTCGATGGCCTCGGTGCTGTTGTACTTGGCGACACCGATGGTCCGCGAGCGCAGGATGCCGTTACGCATTGCTGCCTTGTCGTACTCGTCGAGCCGTTTCGGCATCCAGTTCACGAAATCGCGGACCAGCCTGTCCCAGCCCTCGGGCAGGTCGTGCGCCACGCCGCCGATACGGAACCACGCCGGGTGCATCCGGCCGCCGGTGATGGCCTCGATCACGTCGTAGGCTTTCATGCGGTCGGTGAAGATGAAGAAAATGGGCGACATGCCCCCCACGTCCTGGATATAGGTGCCCAGAAAGAGCAGGTGGCTGGTGATGCGGAAAAACTCCGACATCATGATGCGGATGGTCTTCACCCGGTCGGGGACCTGGATGCCCGCGAGCTGTTCCACCGCCATCACGTAGGCGAGGTTGTTCATCACCCCGCCGAGGTAATCGATGCGGTCGGTGTACGGGATGAACGAGTGCCACGACTGCCGCTCGGCCATTTTCTCGGCGCCGCGGTGGTGGTAGCCGATGTCCGGCACGCAATCGAGGATTTCCTCACCATCCAACTGCAGCACGATCCGGAAGGCGCCGTGCGCCGAGGGGTGGTTGGGCCCCAGATTCAGGAACATGTAATCAGTGTGGGCCGTGCCACGGGCCATGCCCCATTCCTCGGGCACGAAGCGCAGCGATTCCTGCTCGAGGTCCTGTTTGGCGTCGTCCAGGCTGAAGGGGTCGAATTCGGTGGCGCGCGCCGGGTAATCCTTGCGCAGCGGATGGCCCTCCCAGGTGCGGGGCATCAGGAGCCTCACCAGGTGGGGGTGACCCTTGAACTCGATACCGAAAAGATCCCAGACCTCGCGTTCGTACCAGTTGGCGTTGGGCCAGATGCCGGTGACGGTAGGCAGTTGCATGTCGTTCGCAGCGAGCGCGACCTTGATGCGCACATCGTTGTTTCGCTCGATCGACAGGAGGTGATAAAAGACCGTGAAATCGGCTGCCGGCATGCCCGCTCGATGGCGGCGCAGCCGCTCGTCGACGCCGTGCAGATCGAGGAGCATCGAATAGGGTTTGGGTGCCTGCCGCAGGTACCGGAGCACGGCGGTAGCGTCCTGCCGCGACACCCAGACGGTGGGAACTGCCCCCAGCGTATCCTGGAAGTGGATCCTCGCCCCGCCGAAGCGCTGGTACAGCTCCGCGATGACGGGGTGCTGACTGCCCGGGAGTCCGGTCGTTGATGCGCTTGCCTTGTCGCCCACGCTCAGCTGCCCCTCAGACCTGGTTGGGAGCGCGCAGTGTGGTCGCGCTCATCCTTTCCTCACGACGCTGTTCGCGCTGCGAGGGAACTTCGACCTTGTGTACGCCCTGATCACCCACCACCCAGGACAGCGGACGGCGCTCGGTGGCGATCGAATCCTGCAGCAGCATCAGGCCTTGCAGGAAGGCCTCGGGCCGTGGCGGGCAACCCGGGATATAGACGTCCACCGGCAGGAATTTATCGACGCCCTGTACCACGGAGTAGATGTCGTACATACCGCCAGAGTTGGCGCAGGCGCCCATCGAGATAATCCAGCGCGGCTCGAGCATCTGTTCGTACAAGCGCTGGATGACTGGCGCCATCTTGATGAAGCAGGTGCCGGCGATGACCATGAAGTCCGCCTGGCGGGGTGAGGCGCGGATGACCTCGGCGCCGAACCGGGCCACGTCATGCGGCGCCGTGAACGCGGTGGCCATCTCGACGTAGCAGCAAGAAAGTCCGAAGTTGTAGGGCCAGAGCGAATTCTTGCGGCCCCAGTTGACGGTTTTGTGCAGCACATCTTCGACTTTACCCATAAAGACGCTGCGGTGGACCTGCTGCGACAAAGGGTCCGCGTGGTCCGCAGCTGCGATTTTTTTCGGCGCCGGGGCGTCCCGGTCCGAGACCACGATAGGGGTCAGCTTGTAGTCCACCTCAGCCCTCCGAGAATTCGCTGGCGCGGGCACGTGCCTTGCGCATGGATGGCGCCCACTTGAGCGCGCCTACCCGCCAGAGATAAACCAGTCCGGCGAACAGGATCAGAATAAAGATGGTGGCCTCGATGAAGCCCGTCCAGCCGCTTTCGCGAACGGAAACGGCCCATGCATAGAGGTACAGCGCCTCGACGTCGAATATAACGAAGAACATCGCGACCAGATAGAACTTGGCGGGCAGCCGCATCTGCGCCGTGCCGGCGCCCACTATGCCGGACTCAAAGGCTTCATTCTTGGCGCGGCCCCTGGTGCGCCCGCCCACGAAGGCCGACACCAGAATCATGGCGCAGCAGACGGCGAGAATGACCAGCACGAAAACGGCGGTTGCCCAGTACTGTGAAAGGGCTGCGATACTCTCGCTCATTGCCAGTCCCCTGCAGATTCTTGGTGTTGGACCCTGGCGGCGATAACCGAGGCTCCTGCGGATCGGCGCGAAGTATAGTTCAAGGAGCGCGGCGCGCGCCCACATCATTTACACGCCCGTTGCGCGGTTGCGCGCGCTTTGCTTACGACGAAAATAGCACTCCTTGCAAGCCCCCGAAGGCAAAATTCTTGAGACAGCGGTCAAGGCGCAAGATTTTTTCTTGAGGGCGTGAAACTGGCTTGCCACTCCCGAATTCAGCGGCTAGAGTGACGGCGCACTGAACAATGCGATGGCGGTCGTCAGGGGCATTGTCTGGAGACCGCGAAAAAATAAGTTGCGCAAGGTTGTTTCGATGTTGTCCCGCATTTTCTTTCCTACAGGTTTTCAGGCTTCGGTCCGTCCAGATCAGGAGGCACAATCCGTCATGAGTCTTTCCATCACCAGGATCACGAGGACGCTGGCGTCCGTCGTGGTGGCAGGCGTGGTGGCAGTTGCCGCACAGCAGGCATCTGCCCAGTCGCTCGACAAGGCCATCGCCACCCAAGGCGAAGCCGATAAAGCGGCTGCGTCTTCGCAGAAGCGCATCAACGAGATCCGTGACCGCCTGCAGGATGCGGCAAGCCGCTACGCCTCGGCGACTGCGGATGCCGAGAGCCTCGAGAAGTACAACTCGCAGCTCGACAAGCAGGTAAAGGCTCAGCGCGATGAGGTCTCCTCCATAGAGACCCAGCTGCTCGAGATCGAAACCACCAGCCGTGAAGTCCAGCCGCTGATGAAGCGCATGGTCGACACGCTGCAGAAATTTGTGTCTCTCGACACTCCCTTCCTTCTCGCGGAGCGCACCAGCCGGGTCCAGACCCTGCAGGACATCATGCCCCGCGCCGACGTCACTATCTCCGAGAAGTACCGCCGCATCATTGAGGCCTACCAGATCGAGCTTGAGTACGGCCGTACCCTCGAGTCCTACGATGGTCTGCTGGGCAGCGGCCCGGACGCCCGCACAGTATCTTTTGTGCGCCTGGGGCGCGTTGCGCTTCTCTACCAGACGCTTGACGGTGCGGAGACCGGCTACTGGGACGCTGAAAAGAAAGATTGGGTTCTGGACAACAGCTACGCTGCTGCGGTTGCCGAGGCCCGTCGTGTTGCTGAAAAAGATGGTCCGCCGAATCTGTTGACTGTCCCCGTTCCCGCTCCGAAGGAGGCCCGGTCGTGATTAAGTCCAAGCAGTTGATCCTTGTCGCGGCTGCGGCCGTGATGCTACAGGCCGGTGTAGCCTTGGCGCAGGACTCGCTCGAAGGCCTCCTCGCAGAGGTGCAGGCGGCGCGTGCAGCAGAGCAGCAAACCTTTCAGCAGCGTGCAGCGGAGCTCAACGCAGCGCCTGCGGAGCAGCAAGCCAAGATGCTCGCCGAGGCTCAAAGCCGCCGCGAAGCTCTCTCGGCGGCGTCCGACAAGCTCGCCGAACAGTTCTCCGCGAATGAGCTCGTGATCAACGAGGCCGATAAAAAGCTTCGCGACAAGGCCGCATCACTGGGTCTGCAGGAAGTGTTCGGTCTGGCTCGTCAGGTGGCTGGTGATTCCGCGAACATCCTGCAGCAGTCGATGATTTCCACGCAGTTTCAGGCAGCTGAGGGTGAGTCGATCCGAGACGACTACTTGCGCGAATTCGCAGCTTCACAGACAGCGCCCACGCATAGTGACCTCGAAAAAGTGTGGCTTGAACTTCACGGGGAAATGACACAGAGCGGTGCTGTTGCGAAGTACACCACAAGGGTCGTGCAGCCTGGCGGTGAGCCCAAGGAGACCGAAGTCATCCGTGTGGGCCCGTTTACGGCGATGTCCGAAGGCAAGTACCTGAATTATCTGCCTGAGCTCAAGGCATTCAGCGTGTACCCCCGGCAACCACCGGCGGAATTCATGGCCATCGGCGCCCAGTTCTCGGCAGCAAGCAGCGGTTACCCGACGGCAGTCGTCGACGGTTCGCGCGGAGTGCTGATGTCCCTCTATGTCGAGCGTCCGTCGTGGGCGTATCGGATTGAGCACGGTGAATCCGTCAACTATGTGATCCTGCTCGTCGGCGGTATTGCCATGGTGTGCTTCCTGTACCAGCTCGTGTTCCTGATCGTCGTGCGCATGAAAGTGTCCGCACAGCTGAAGAGTCTTGGAAAGCCTGCAGCAGACAATCCGCTGGGTCGGGTTCTCCTTGCCTTCAAAGGGGACGCAAGCAACATCGAACAGGACGCTGATGTCGCGGAACTGCGAATTGCCGAGGCCGTGTTCCGTGAAGTTCCCAGACTCGAGCGTTTCCAGGCGATGTTGCGCCTTGCCGTCGCCGCGGGACCATTGCTGGGTCTGATCGGTACGGTTCTTGGCATGATCTTGACCTTCCAGAGCATCACCGAATCCGGGTCCAGCGATCCCAAACTGATGGCTGAAGGCATCGGTGCGGCAATGATCGCGACCGTCCTCGGTATCGGTATCGCTATTCCGCTGTTGTTCGCGAACGCTCTCTTGACGTCCATCTCGAAGGGGATCGCTCAAGTGATCGAAGAGCAGTCCGCCGGCATGCTGGCCGAAAGCATCGAGACGACCCGTCGTGGCTGATATTCCGCTGTTTGGTGGGTTTATCCATCTCCTGTCGGATGGAGGGCCTTGGGTAGGCTGGATTTTCGCCAGCGGTGTCCTCATGTGGGGCCTGGCGATCGAGCGCTATTGGTACTTTTCGCGCGTGTTGCCACGGGAGGCGTCCAGCGCCCAAAAAGAATGGCTTGCCCGTACGGACAAGAGTTCTTGGTGTGCGCGGCAAATTCGGCAGGCCATGATCTCTCGTATCAATCAGAACATGACCGTTGGCTTCCCTGTTCTTCAGGTGTTGGTGCCCATGTCGCCGCTGCTCGGCCTCGTCGGAACCGTTTCGGGGATGCTCGGGGTATTCGACTCCATGGCGCTTCGTGGTAATGCAGACGCCCGATCGATGGCCAGTGGTGTATCCGAAGCCATGATCTGCACGATGACCGGACTGGCAGTCAGCATCACGGGTCTCTACCCTGTGCATGCGCTCCGGACGCGCGCGGCCCATGAAACCGAACTCTTAGCAGACAGGTTGTCGCTCTAGCCATGCGTTTCAAACGTCGCGTACAGGACCACGGGGAGTCGTCCCACGGCATCGATCTAGCGCCGATGCTCGACTTCGTCATCAACCTACTGATCTTCTTCATCATCACCGCGGTGTTCGTCAAGGCGACAGCGGTAGTGGTGAACCGGCCAACCGGTTTCGATCAGCCGAACGATTCGGATTCCAAGAGCATCCAGATCCAGGTTCTCGACACGGGTGAAATATACATGGACAACCGCGCCGTCGATGTCCGTGCAGTTCGCGCAAACGTCGAGCGCATGAGCGCGGTAAACCCGGATGCCGGCGTGCTGGTGCTTGCGGGTTCTGAGTCGCCTACGGGAACCCTGATATCCATCGTCGAGCAAGTTCATCTCGGCGGCATCTACAACATCACGTTCACCACGACCGAGTGAGCGGAGCGATCAGATGGCCAAGCAACACTCCGCAGAGCAAGAAGACCACGGCATCGACCTTGCGCCGATGCTCGATTTCACGATCAACCTGTTGATCTTCTTCATCATCACCACGTCCTTCATAAAGGAACCTGGCATAGAGGTGTTCAAGCCGAACGCTTCGACGGCGGAGGAGCGTCCCAAGGGCAATCTCCTCATTGCCATCCGCGAGAACGGAGATATCTGGCTTGATCGCCAGTCTATTGATCTGCGTGAGGTGCGAAACGTCATCGAGCGCCTTCATACCGAGCGCCCGGACGACAGCGTAGTGATCATTGCCGATCGAGCCTCACGCGCCGGCGTCGTCGCAAAAGTGATGGACGAAGTGCGTGCAGGTGGCATCAAAGACGTCGCCATCGCAGCCGATACGGCTGCCGGCGGCTGATCCCGGAACTGCAGCAGGAGCCATAGCCTTGTTCACAAGACTGCCATTATCCCTGCTGTTCGGCACAGTTCTCACTCTGCTGATGTTCTGGCTGATGTCCAGCTTGGTCAGCCGCCCGAGCGGCGGCGAAGCTATGAGAGAAGCGACCCGGATCGAGTTCACCCGGATGCGCAAAGATACCGATGTCGCGAGCAAGCGCGAAGAAAAGGTCGAGCGTGAGCGCCCACCGCCTGCGCCGGAAGTGCCAAAGATGCAGTTCCAAACGAGTGGCGTAGACAGCAACGTCGCCACACTTACGCCAAGCGTCGATGCACGCGGCGCGATGAGCGGGCTGAACATTTCCGCAGGCTCCGACCGCGATACGATTCCCTTGGTTCGCGTTCCTCCAGACTACCCTGCGCGTGCCGTAAACCGTGGCATTGAAGGGTGGGTGCTCGTGGAATTCACGATTACAGGCACCGGCGCGGTCAAGGACGCCAAGGTCGTCGACTCCAAGCCAGGTACCATATTCAACGACGCCGCACTCAAGGCTATCAGTCGCTGGCGTTACAACCCCAAGGTTGAGAACGGACAGCCCGTCGAACGTCGTGGCGTACGCACGATCATCCGCTTCGACCTGGAGAACTGAGGCATGACCATGATGCAGTTCATGCTCCGCGCGACTCTTGCCCTGCTCCTGGCGCTTTCGCTGGCAGGTCAGGCCAACGCCCAAAAGAAAAAAGACGATGCGCCCCCTCCCACGGGCATCGACGCTGCGACTGGAAAAATCCTGACCGAGGCCATCGAGGCGCTCAACAAGGAGAACTACTCGGGCGCCAAAGCGGCGATCGCAAAGTTGAAGCTGGATTCGCTGAGCCCTTACGAGCGTAGCCGTACGGAGCAGATCCTCGCTACCATCGAGAGTTCGCAGGACAACTACACCAAGGCGCGCGGGCACCTGCAGGCAGCGATCGCCGCCGGGGGCCTGAACGACAAGGAAATCTCGGACACGCGCTATCAAATGGCGCAGATGTTCCTTGCCGAGGAAAAATGGAAGGAAGGCGCTGCGGCCTTGGAAGAGTGGTTTCGCACGGCCCAAAGCCCTAACGGTGCTGCTTACTACCTGCTTGCGGTAGCCTATTACCAGCAGGAGGACTTCAAGCGTGCTACGCCTCCGGCGCAGAAAGCCGTAGACCTCACAGACAAGCCGCAAGAAGGCTGGGTCCAACTGGTCCTGGCGCTGTATCTGCAGCAAGACCGCTACTCCGAGGCAGTGCCGCTGCTGAAGAAACTGATTTCCATGACGCCTGAGAAAAAGAGCTACTGGCAGCAGTTGTCGTCTGTGTATGGGCAGATGGAGGACTACATCAAGGCTCTGAGCACCTTGCAGCTCGCGTACAACGCCGGGATCGTGAACGAAGACTCTGACATACGCCGCCTCGCCGATCTGCAACTCTTCAACGAACTGCCTTACCGTTGTGGCATGACCCTCGACGAGGCTATCGCGAAGAAGCAGGTGAAGGTTGACGCCAAGCTCTATGAGAAGCAGGCCAACTGCTGGATCAGTGCACGCGACTTCGGGAAGGCGATTTCCCCGTTGAACCGGGCCGCTGAAATGGCCGGGAGCGGCGATCTGTTTGTGCGACTCGGAGAAGTCCAGATCCAACGAAGTGAATGGGGCGAAGCCGCGAAGGCGCTGCAAAGCGGAATCCGCAAAGGCGGCCTCAAGGACACAGGTAACGCGCAGTTGCTTCTCGGGATCGCGCACTTCAACCAGAAGAACTACGGGCCCGCGGGCGACGCGTTCAATCGAGCGCGTGGCTTCGAGAAGCATCGAAGGATGGCCGATGGCTATCTGCAGTTGATCAAGGTCCAGAAGGGTTGATTCGAGGATCACAGCCAGTCATGAGCCGGAATAAACCACACAATAGCCCTGTGCGCAGGGTGGCAGGCATCGCGGTCGCGGTGCTTCTGGGCGTCGGGAGCGTGGCGAGCCACGCGCAGGACGTCGGGGAGCGCTACGCGAAACTCTACGCAGACACTGAGAGTTTCGTGCGCTATAACGACACGCTCACCAAGCAGATCGCTTCGCAGCAGCAGCGTCTGGCTGACGTCGAATCGCAGTCCGCTGCGCTCGACGCCACTGCAGCCAACCTGGCCCCGCTTCTCTCGCGGATGCATGGTGATCTTGAGAAGTTTGTCGCCCAGGACCTCCCCTTCCTCGATCCTATCGGGGACAGCGACGATAGCCGCCAAGACCGCATGCAGCGTCTCAAGGACATGATGTCTGACGGCGGTCTGAACTCGGCCGAGAAATACCGCCGTCTTCTAGAGGCCTATCAAATCGAGATGGAATATGGCCGTTCGGTTGCGGCGTATCCAGGGCAACTTGACGACGGTCGTAAGGCCGAGTTCGTGAGGGTCGGTCGCGTGTCCCTGCTGTACCGCACAGACGATGGCCAGGAGGCTGGCTATTGGGACCACGCCCAGAAGACATGGGTCGTTGACAACGATTACCGTGACACAGTGGCCCAGGCACTGCGGGTTGCCAAAAAAGAAGTAGCGCCTGACGTGATGTTCGTTCCGGTGCCCCCGGCGCAGGAGGCCCGCTCGTGAACTGCACTCGCTTTATCAAAGCCGCTCTCGTAGCCCTCAGCCTGCTGCCGTTGGCTGCAACGCACGCTGCCGTGAACCTAGGCGAATTGGAGCGCCAGGCGGCCGCCATGCGTGAGCGGGAGGCGAAAGTCTGGAAGGAACGCGAAGCTACTCAGCGAGTAGAGCTTCAGAAGCAGGAGAAATCTCTGGCGGAAGCGGCCGCGCGGCGCCAGCGCGCTGACAACCGGACCAAGACACTCGATGCCGAATGGACCGCAAACGACGCGCGTATCACGGAATTCAAAGATTTGCTGCGTCAGCGCGAAGGCAACTTGGGAGAGCTCTTCGGGGTTACGCGCCAGATTGCCGGCGACGCGGCCAATGTACTGTCCAGCTCCATGCTCAGTTCGCAGTTCCGGCCTGTCGAAGGCGAGGAAGGGCGTGAGGCGTTCATGCGGCGGATTGCCGCGGCGAAGGAGCTTCCGGGTATCGACGAGCTTCAGCGCCTGTGGTTCGAGCTACAGCGCGAAATGACAGAGACATCCAAGGTCGTCCGCTTCAAGGCACCGGTCAAGATGCGTGACGGGACGTTGGCAGAGGCGGACGTCGTGAGAGTAGGTCCTTTCACTGCGGTTGCCGACGGCAAGTATCTCACGTACAACTCGAGCACCTTGCAACTCGAGCAACTCGAGCGTGAGCTCACGCCCGGCCTCATGCGTACGGCGAGGGACCTCTCGGGCTCCACCGGGGAGGGGTACGTCTCAGCTGTGGTAGATCCGGCACGTGGTGCGATGATAGGGATGTTTTCTGAGCGCCCGAATATCATCGAGCGTATCCAGCACGGAGAGGTCGTCAACTACGTGATTCTTTTCGTGGGCATACTTGCGGTAGTGCTCGCGCTATACCAGTACATCTATCTGTTTATGCAGCGTGCCAAGGTTGCCGCGCAGTTGAAGAACCTCTCACAGCCCACCAGCAACAATCCGCTTGGTCGTGTTCTTCTGGCAATGCATGAGGGTGATGTGGCCGGTCAGTCGGCAGAGGTTGTGGAACTCAAGATCTCCGAGGCTGTGCTTCGCGAAGTGCCTAAACTGCAACGCTTCCAGGCCTTCTTGCGCCTCGGCGTGGCGGCGGGTCCGCTGCTCGGTCTGATCGGTACAGTTATTGGCATGATCGTGACCTTCCATGTCATCACGTCCACGGGTTCCAGTGACCCCAAGATGATGGCGCATGGTATCGGGCAGGCCATGATGGCGACGGTACTGGGAATTGGTATCGCCATCCCGCTGCTCTTCATTAATCAAGGCATGACTGCGCTTTCCAATATCGTGACGCGGATCCTTGATGAGCAGAGCCAAGCGGTGCTTGCGAATGAACTGCTGCGGCGCAACCCCTTCATGACGCGCTCGCTCGAAGAGGCTCGGCGCCTCGACAGGGGCTGACACGCGCCTCGGCTCCATCGACGGGCGGCAGAGATGCCGCCCGTTTTCGTTCAGGCCAAGTGATCCCGGGTCCCTGTGCTAGTATCCGCCGCGATCCGTTCCGGACGATCCCCGCATGCGTTGCCCTTTCTGCTCCGCCGCCGATACCAAGGTTATCGACTCCCGTCTCGTGGCCGAAGGTGATCAGGTCCGGCGGAGACGCGAGTGCCTGAGTTGCAGCGAGCGCTTCACGACCTACGAAAGTGCCGAACTCCTCCTGCCGCGCATCATCAAGCAGAGCGGGGTTCGTGAGCCCTTCAATGAAGACAAGCTGCGGCAGGGGATCCTGCGGGCCCTCGAGAAACGCCCCGTCAGCAGCGAGCAAATCGAGGCCATGCTGATCCAGATAAAGCGGATCCTCCAGGCGTCGGGGGAGCGCGAGGTGGTTTCGCGCGTGGTCGGTGAAGAGGTCATGCGGCAGCTGAAAGCGGTGGACCATGTTGCCTTTGTCCGCTTCGCGTCCGTCTACCGCAGCTTCCAGGACCTGAACGAGTTCCGGGTAGAGATCGAGCGGCTCGCCGAAGAGCAGCTCTCGCTCCCGGAGCCCTGAGTTCGCCGCTCCGCATGAATAGCAGCCCCGATGACACGCGCTTTATGGCGACGGCGATCCGTCTTGCCCGGCATGGTTTGGACTCAACCTCACCGAATCCGCGCGTAGGCTGCGTGCTCGTTCGCAACGGAGAACTCATTGCCGAGGGCTGGCACAACCGCGCCGGAGAGCCGCATGCCGAGGCATTGGCACTCGCCGTCGCCGGGGAAAATGCGCGGGGCGCTACCGCCTATGTGACACTCGAGCCTTGCAGTCATCACGGACGCACCGGCCCCTGTGCCGACGCGCTGGTCGCAGCCGGCATAGCACGGGTTGTGGTCGCGACGGAAGATCCCAACCCGCGCGTGCGCGGCCAAGGCATCGCACGCTTGCGTGCCGCCGGCATCGAGGTCGAGGTGGGGGTCCTGGCGAGCGAGGCACGCGCTCTGAACCCCGGCTTCTTCGCGCGGATGACGCGCGGCCGGCCATGGCTTTGCTGCAAGCTCGCGATGAGTCTGGACGGTCGCACCGCGATGGCCTCCGGAGAGAGCCAATGGATCACCGGCGAGTCCGCGCGACAGGATGTTCAGCGTCTGCGCGCGCGCAGTTGTGCAGTGATGACCGGGATCGGTACCGTGCTCAGGGATGACCCGCGGCTCGATGTGCGCCTCGGTGACGCTGCGAGCGCGAGACAGCCGCTGCGCGTTGTGCTCGACAGCCAACTGCGCACGCCTCCTGGAGCGCGGCTGACGGCTGGCCCGGGCCACGCACTGCTGGTGCATGCTGAGTCCGACCCGAGCCGTGAGCAGGCACTTATAGCGGCAGGCTGCGAGCTTCTTAGATTGCCCGACGGGCAGGGTAGGGTGGCACTGCCCGCGCTCCTCGATGCGCTGGCCGCACGG